>JBILMI010000021.1:0-21646 GCA_044375585.1 Luteolibacter sp. | reverse complement strand
TACCTTCGGAAAGGAGTTTTAATGCCTGATCTTCTGGGATTTCTCTTTGAAGAATGACGCGTCCGATACGAACTCCGTGTGGGTCTTTTTTAGTGACGATGTCCGGCACGTAATAAGCCTTATCCGTGGCGAACACTTTGTGCTCTTTGCCATCTGGAGTTTTTGCAGAACCGATGAGCATGTCATCGCTAAGGTCCGGCGCTTTATCGTCATCACCTTCAAAGAGGAACGAAGTTTTGAATTTCGCATCGAGCTGTAAAGACGCATCAAAAGGCTTATTAAACTTCGATTTAAAACCTTGCAGCGGTCCGACAACGCCTTTTGAAATCAGAGTTCGAAGCTCATCTTCACTGAGTATACGACCCGCGATGTACTTTTTAACTTTCAACGGAATTTCAGGATCGCGGGACTCATAGGTCGCATCGGTTTGTTTCAAGACGAGCTTACCATGAATCGGATGCTCAACCTCAATATCTGGGAAATTTTGACTTTTCGCAACTTCTGCAAGGCCATGAGCTTTCGCAACGATTTCCTCGGTGTAAGCGATGATCTCTTTCATGAACTCCGGTCTTTTCAAATGACCTTGTTCCATCTGACGCAACTTGTATTCCCAATCTCCCGTCATGCGTGGTGAATAAAGGCCTTCGATATCCATTTCTTGGACGAGATTGATCAATCTCAAGCCAGATGGCGAGACGTGCAACTCGCGACCATCGCGTAGAAGATATTTTTGTGCAATCAAACCTTCAATCGTCGCCGCGCGTGTCGCTGGAGTTCCGAGGCCGCGTTCAGCCATGGCCTCTCTAAGCTCTTCATCATTCACGAGTAACTTGCCAGCGCCTTCCATCGCGGAGAGTAGCGTAGATTCTGTAAAGCGTGCTGGTGGACGGGTTTGTTCGTTCACCAATTCCACAGGATCTGCTTTGGCAGTTTCGCCAGATTTCACTGAGACCAATTCATCTTTTCCAGCAGCGACTCCGATCTTGCGTCCGTAAACTTCAAGCCAACCGGGAACAGTTAGAACACGACCTTCGGTTTTAAAAATGTCTTTCTCACTTCCGTGGGAAATGGTGGAGAGACGGGTGGTTTGCTCAAATTCCGCGTGCGGATAGAAAACCGCGATGAAACGTTTCACAACCATGTCGTAAACTTTTTGTTCGGTATCTGAGAGCTTGGCGATGTTGCCGGTAGGGATGATCGCAAAGTGATCTGAAACTTTCTTGGTGTTAAAAATCCGTTTCGACTGATGGAGATGCGGGCCGGCTTCGTTTTTACCAGAAAGAACAGCTTTCGCGTATTTCGCAACATCGAGATCGCTGTTCGCGATCTGCTTCATCGTGTCTTTGACGTTCTGGACGTAGTCTTCTGGAAGATAACGCGAATCCGTCCTCGGATACGTCAGCACTTTGTGTTTTTCGTAAAGGGCTTGGGCGATCTGCAAGGTTCCCTTCGCAGAAAACGGTGCTTCACGTTGAAGAGTTGTTAGATCGTAAAGCTGTGGCGCGATCTGTGTGCTGGATTTTTTCTCTTCGGAAATTTCTGCCTGCTTGCCTTTGCAACGTACCACGATTGCCTCTGCTTGTTTCTGATCCCAAATCCGCTCCGCTTTGCCGTGCGGCTTGTCCTCCGACTTCTTATAACTAGGATCGATCCATTTTCCTAAGTACTCTCCCGCTGCGACGTGCATTGTAGCGTGGACTTCGAAATAGGGTTCTGGCGTGAATGCTTGAATCTCTTTTTCACGAGCCGCGAGGATCGCCAGGGTCGGTGTCTGCACCCGACCCGCTGCGGTGATATTGAATCCACCGTGACGAGAGTTGAAACAGGTAAATGCGCGGGTCGCATTCAGTCCGACCAGCCAATCGGACTCAGAACGGCACTTCGCCGCATCTGCGAGTGGTCTCATTTCCTCATCACTGCGGAGATTTTCCCAAGCGGAAATGATGGCGCCTGTGGTCATCGATTGCATCCAGAGGCGTTTGACTGGCTTCTGGATCTCGCCGATTTCCATGATATAGCGAAAAATCAGTTCACCTTCGCGGCCAGCATCGCATGCATTAACAATGTTATCGACGTCCTTACGCTTCGCGAGTCTGAGGACTTTTCTCAGTTTTGCCTCGGATTGCTCGATCGGATCTAGGGTGAAAGTCTCTGGAATGGCTGGGAGAACTCCAAAATTCCAAGGGAGTTTTTTCCCGTTTGGCCCCATCGGCATGCGAAGCTCAACCAAATGGCCGACCGCTGAGGTGATGATTGCGTCGTCGTTTTCGTAATGAATGTCGCGCCCCTCCCCGACTTTTTTAAACTTCCCCAATTTCGGGCTGAGAGCCTTAGAGAGGTCGTTCATGACGGAGGGTTTTTCGGCGATAATGAGTGTTTTTCCCATGGAGGTGAGTTCTATAAAGGCGTTGTGTCTGAAGTGGGACTAGGCAGGGATTTTCCTAGGATGCAAGGAGGAAAAGCTTTTCAGGGAAAATCGACTTTCCAGTAAAGCGTCCATTTTACTCGCGAATTTCATGATGGTGATTGGTCGTTTTTCTCACCGGCGTATGAAGCGAAATCCTGGAAGCGGCCTAACTAAACGCCGCAGTTCCAGTTTAAAAAGTCCTGCTGTCACCGCTGATGAAGGCAGTCCAGTGTGGTGAATGAGTTGATCGATCGCGAGTTCTTCGCCCGCAGGCATCGCCGCCAAAATCTTTGCTTCTTCGTCGGGCAACTCGGGTAAATCTGCGACGGGTTGTTCCGGTTTTTCGTTCTGATAGGAAAATGGCAACTCTCCCATATCATCGATGATTTGTGAGGCATCGGTGATCAGGGTCGCGCCATCGCGAATCAACTGATGGCAACCCGCCGATGAAGGTTTATCGATAGGCCCGGGAACAGCGAAGATCGATTTTCCATATTCAGAAGCGAGATTCGCAGTGATCAACGAACCAGACCAAGCGGGACATTCCGTAACCAATACTGCCTGACACCACGCTGCGACGATCCGGTTTCGCATTGGGAAGGTTTGTTTGTCGGGAGCTTTGTGCAGAGGGAATTCTGAAATCACTGCGCCGTTTCCATTCGCGATCCTTTCAGCTAAAGCCAAGTTCTCTGGTGGATACAAACGCGCCAACCCAGAGCCAACCACAGCGATCGTCCGGCCTTTTGCTGCGAGCGCCGCCTCGTGGGCAGTGGTGTCGATTCCACGAGCGAGTCCTGAAACAATCGTGAATCCCGCATGCGCTAACTGATACGTCAGCTTCTTTGTCGCAGATGTGCCGTAAGCTGTGCTGCGTCGCGAGCCAACCACGCTAATCGCATGTCTGTCCTGTGGTAAAATGTTTCCCCAGACGTAAAGCAGAATCGGTGCGTCATACGCTTGAAGTAAATATTTAGGATAGGATTCGTCATCCTGAGTAATGATGGAGATACCGCGCTCCTCTGCCTCCGCGAGTTCTTTCGTCGGATCGACTAAGTTTTCCCAATCAGCGATCAGCTTCGCGGTTTCGTTGCCGATGCCATCAACACGTAGTAATTGACTGGTTGAAGCGCTTAGAACTTTTTCCGCGCTTCCAAACGCATTCAACAAACGTGAGATACGAACGGGTCCGATACTTGGTAAAAGATTCAGCGCAAGAATAGCTTCACGAGACGTCATGGAGTCTTTCAAAAAATCAGTGGGGGGGATTAAATATTTCAGAGAAGCGAGAGATCACTCGATTTGCATTCCGCTTTTTGGAGAAATCCAACGCACCACTTTGCCGTCTTTGATCAATGCTTTAGCTAGAAGATTTTTTGTACCGAACGGAGTCTCTGCCTGATACTTCACGTTGCCAACTTGATAGGTTTGACCATCAAACACCTCCGTGCCAGTGCCAACTTCCCATTCTAAAACCTGACTCTCATTAAACTCAGAAATTTGCCCCGAAGCCAGACTTGCCTTCATCACTACTAACACATCATCCGATTGAGTCGAAGCTTCTGGTTGTTCAGCTATAGGCGCATCAGACTCTACAGTCGCATCAGACTCTACAGTCGCATCAGTCGCATCAGTCGCATCAGTCGCATCAGTCGCATCAGTCGCATCAGTCGCATCAGTCGCATCAGACTCTACAGTCGTATCAGACTCTACAGTCGCATCAGGCACTGCGGGTGCATCAGACTCTTCGGGCACAATAGGCGCTTCAAAGTCTGTAACTTCAGGATTCAGCTCTACATTTGGTTCTGGAGTGGAATTGCCCACAGACGGTGCAGGAGTTACCGGCTCGGAGGAGACTTCAGCTGTCCTTTGTTTGGGCTTAGTCGCCATTTTCTGAATTTTAGCAGACTTGCCCGTTAATTGCAGGCGCATGCTGGGCTCAACCATGTAGCCAGCAAAGGCTGCGAGGATTATGACGATGATTAAAAGGAGAACTTTCATGTCTTAAGTTACACACAATCCAATACACACGAATGATTTTTGTCACTAACTCTTTGGATGCTTGCTTTGGAGATTGAAGCCTGGGCCTTTCATTGGGTAGTTTTTTTTTGTGAAGCGGATTTATGTGATTGCGGGCGAAATGAGTGGGGATGCGCATGCCGCAGGCTTACTGACTGAATTACAGACCATTCGTCCAGATATCGAAATTTACGGCGCCGGAGGCCCCGAAATGCATGCCCTCAGCGGCGGCGCGGTAAATAATTGGGTCGAAGATGCTGCGGTCATGGGCGTGATCGAAGTTCTAAAACGCTACAGTTGGTTTAAAGAGCGTTTCGATGAAATGCTTAAAGAAGCCGTCTCTCTCAAACCCGACGTACTATTATTAGTCGATTATCCCGGCTTCAATCTACGCTTCGCAAAAGCCCTCCGCGAGGCTTTGCCCAACACCCACCAAGTTTACTACATCAGCCCACAAGTCTGGGCATGGAATAAAAAACGCATCCCGAAAATGGTGCAACTCCTCGATGAAATGCTCTGCCTTTTCCCTTTCGAAAAACCCATCTTCGAAAACGCCGGCCTGAAAACTACCCACGTCGGGCATCCACTTGTCGATGAACTTGCCGCCGAAAAAACCAACCTTCCGCGGCAGGAAAACCTCGTCGGACT
The DNA here is from genome assembly GCA_044375585.1 of Luteolibacter sp. Taxonomy (GTDB): domain Bacteria; phylum Verrucomicrobiota; class Verrucomicrobiia; order Verrucomicrobiales; family Akkermansiaceae; genus Luteolibacter. The sequence continues at coordinate 16,575 of JBILMI010000021.1, read as the reverse complement.
TTTCCCCGGCAGCAGAGAACGGGAAATTGCCAAACTTTTCCCCATGATGATTCAAACCGCCAAACTCCTCCGAGCTTGGCGCAGCGATCTCCACTTCGCCGTCCCCGCCGCCACACCAAAACTCGCCAAAACCATGCGCGCGATGATCGACGAAGCAGAAGCGACCGATTGGATCAACCTCCGTAACGGTGGCAGCCACGACCTCATGCAAACTGCCGCCTGCGGCGTCATCGCCAGCGGAACCGCCACTCTAGAAGCAGCCACGTTCGGACTCCCCTACTGCCTCGTTTATAAAATGGCGTGGACAACCTATTTACTCGGTAAGCTTTTAGTAAAAATTAAATACATCGGGCTAGTAAACATCTTGGCCGGTGAAAAAGTCGTAGAAGAATTCATCCAAGCCAACGCCTCACCTAGCGAGGTCAGCCGATGGATCAAAAATATCCTGAGTCACGATGAGCAACGCAAGAACCTCGTCGCCCGACTCAAACAAGTCAGCTCCCAACTCGGCGACCCCGGAACCCACCGCCGCGCCGCGGAACGGGTTAATGAATGGCTGGTTTAATGAAAAAACGAGTTGTTTCAGATAGCTTGCTGCAATCAGTATCCCGCCATGCAAGACCACATCCTCGCGAAAATCGAATCTCTCGGCTTCAAACTTCCAGAAGTCCCGACACCCGTCGCTGCCTACGTGAACTACGTCCGCAGTGGCAATCTTCTCTTCCTTTCCGGCGGACTCCCGATTGATGGGGAGAGAAAAATCCTCGGCAAAGTCCCTTCCGTTTGCACGATCGAAGATGCCGTCGAAGGTGCGCGCATCATCATTCTCAATCGCCTCGCCGTTATCAAAGAAGCCATCGGCTCACTCGATAAGGTCAAACAAATCGTCTCACTCAACGGCTTCGTAAACTCCGATCCCGATTTCTACGGCCACCCACAAGTCGTCAACGGCGCCTCCGAACTCCTCGTTCAAATCTTCGGCGAAAAAGGCAAACACTCCCGCACCGCCCTCGGCGCCGCTGCACTTCCGCTAAATGTTTCAGTGGAAATTAACCTGACCGTTGAGGTTGAATGATTTTTTTGTGGCTGGGACTTGCAGTCCCAGTTCGTCGAGGGGACATTTTGTCCCCCTTCCTCTGAGAATTTTTTCCTTAAAAAAGTCCTTTACCTGAGGTAATTTGTCAGTAACTCTTGTTCTCAAGAACACTGTTCAAAAAAGCCATGGCAACTAACCTCACCTCAAGACAAAAGGAAATCCTCGAATACCTGCACAAATCCAGCCGCACCACTGGCTTGATGCCCAGCACTCGGGAAATTCAACATTACTTCGGTTTCGCCAGCCAAACGGCGGCGATGAGCCACCTCCGTGCGCTTGAGAAAAAAGGCGTCATCCAACGCGTTCCCGGCAAAGCCCGTGCCGTGATCTTTCCTGAGGAACTCGACCGTGAAGAAATCCGCGACATCCCCATCTACGGCCGTATCGCTGCTGGCTTTGGCGATGGCGCCGCTCCCGAACCCGAAGGTTGCCTCTCCATCGATATCCATTCTCTCGGCTGTCGTGGCAAACATGAAACCTTCGCCCTCCGCGTCCGCGGAGAATCCATGATCGACGCCCACATCTGCGATGGCGACACCGTCATCCTCGAAAAACGCGAACCTCGTAACGGCGAAGTCGTCGCAGCCCTCATCGATGGTGAAACCACGCTCAAACGCTTCATCTCCCAAAAAGGTAAAACCTATCTCCATGCAGAGAATGAAAACTTTCCCGATCTCATCCCAACCGAGGAACTCATCATCCAAGGCGTGATGATCGCTCTGCTTCGTAAAGCTGCTTAAAATAATCCGGAATTATAATCCGAGCTGGATTAGGAGAGTCTAAAAGTCAAAAGTCTGAAAGTCGCAAACTAGAACCGCTGGTGCGGATTGATGGACAGACCGAAGCTTAGTCGTCTTAAGCTCCGCGACAAACGAGCTTTCAGACTTTCAGACTTTCAGACTTTCAGACTTTTAGACTTTTAGACTTTTAGACTCTGACTCCACCCCCCATCCTCCCGTCATGGATGATTTTGAGAAGAAGATCGATAACGCGTTAGCGAACCCTCAGAATCAGGGCGAGATGGCAGATGCGGATTCCGTCGGCACAGTCGGCTCACCTGATTGCGGTGATATGATGCGGATGTGGCTCAAATTCACGGAAAAGGACGGCAAGAAAGTGATCGACCGAGCATCTTTCCAAGCTTTTGGCTGCCAAACAGCCATCGCCGTTGCTTCCATCGCTACGCAGCTCCTCAAAGGCAAAACCGCCGAAGAAGCCCGCCACATGAGTGCACAAGACCTCGCCGGAGATCTGGGCACCCTGCCACCCATGAAAATTCACTGTGGTCAGCTTGTCGAGGGAGCCCTGCGCAACGCCTTGGATTCCGATGCCGCACCATCCCCCTCTATCACCCCAAAAAACACCCTCATTAGCGAGATTCACTCCTCCAAACCTAAGTCCATCAAAATTGTCCCACTCAAAAACTCTGCCGATCAAGCTTGAGTATCTCGAACGATTTTACTAATTGATAAAACGATCATTAAATCGCCATTATTTAAAACTAACCTTTTCCACTGTGCTAGAACTCCAAGACGTTTGTTTCACCATCCGTAAAGACGGCGAAGATGTAAATCTCGTCGATCACGTTTCTATTGAAATCCCGAAGGGGCATTTTATGGCCATCGTTGGCCCATCAGGATGCGGCAAAACGACTTTAATGAAAACCATCGCCGGCTTAAATCCGGAATCGGCTGGCTCATTGATTTGGGAAGGTCGCAACCTCTCCGAAGATGGCGATTTCTGTCCTTCAGAAATTGGTTACGTTCCTCAGTTCTCGATCGCCTTTGACCCTCTAACAGTTGATGAATCCGTTGAAGCTGCCACCCGCCTGCGGGTGAAATCGAGGAACACCGAAGAACTCGATCACAGGATCGATCGAGTGCTCGATGAAACGGGCCTCGGACCGATCAGTGATCGCTTGGTCAAAGTTCTCTCTGGCGGACAAAAGCGCAGGCTCGGTCTCGCCATGGAACTCGTTTCCGATCCTAAAATTCTTCTCTGCGACGAGGTCACATCCGGACTCGATCCACGATCTGAACGAGAAATTGTTAGACTCTTGCACGATCTCTCACGCAAGGATGGTCGCATCGTTATGTCAGTGACCCACTCACTGGCGCACCTAGAGCTTTACGATTCCATCCTCGTTCTTCACGAAGGCAAAGTCGCATTCCACGGGCCACCAGAGCAGTTGAATCACTATTTTTCCGTGACAGATACCGAAGAAGTTTATCCTAAGCTCGCAAAACAGCCATCTGAACGTTGGCAGAGCTCTTGGAACAAACACCGCACTTCTTATTACAAGATGCTGGAAAAAAACCGTCAGCGACGCATCGAAAGCGGCGACCTTCAGGTATCGGCTATTGCACCGCCCAAAACCGACGATAACAAAAAAGAAGCTCCTCAGAGAGAAAACCAACTCCCGGGATTCTTCTCTCAGTTCGCCACTCTCCTCTCCCGCCGCTGGCGTATTTTCTTCCGCGATCGAGGCCAAGTATTTCTCCAACTAGCGATCCTTATCTGCTTCCCTCTCTTAGTTATTTTATTCAGTGAAAAGGCTTCCGGAAATATCCGTCACTTTTCTGATACGAAACAAAATAACATCATGATAGAAATCCAAGAGCAACAATCCGTTAGATCGGATCAAGCAAAAGTAGGATCTGCCATTTCTGGAATCATCATGTTCCAAGTTGTTCTGCTCGCACTCATGGGATCTAACAACTCAGCACGTGAAATCGCTGGTGAACGCCCCATCTACGAGAAAGAAAAATTCGGCGGCTTGCGGCCCATGGCCTATTTAAGCTCAAAAGTCGCCTTCCTCTCCTGTCTAGTGATTGCTCAATCGCTTTGGATGGCATTCTTTGTGAACTTATTCGGAACATTCCGCGGCGAGTTTGTCCAACATGCCATCTTCCTACTTCTGATCAACGCTTCCATGACGGCCATCTGTCTTGCTATCTCTGCGTTGATGCGCACCGCAGAACAAGCATCACTACTATCAATCTATCTCGTCGGCTTTCAACTTCCGCTTTCTGGCGCTGTCCTAGCTCTCCCAGAACATATCGAGGTATTCACACGCCCTTTCATCTCCGCCTACTGGTCATGGTCCGGTTCTGTTGAAGCGCTCCAGTCCCAGGTTCATGGCGCTGTGAAATCCGTCGTCGATACCTCCCTATCCAATCAAAACATCTGTCTTTTCACACTCACGATCCATATCCTAGCCGCCCTCGGTCTCGCTTGGATTGGTACCCGACGCCCACAATGGGATTAAACTTCTCATGATGTTTAAAAAAAACTTTAATTATCTTATTCCTAAGGCATCTTCGTTTATATTCCTAAAATATCATGGCTCGCCGCGCAAGTTCTAGCACCAACCCTGTCCTCCTAGTCGGTATCGGCGTTGCCGTCCTCGCTGTCGTCTTTGGTGGCAAGTTTCTACTTAACAAAAAATCCGAATCTTTCTCAGAAGCATACCCTCTCGACGTAAATGCATTTCTTGAAGACGGCAACGCTTTCCGTGGAGATGAATTTTTTGTTGAAGGTAAAGTCGATGAAAAGCTCCGCTGGACACCATCCGATGGACAGATCGTCAGCATCCGGATCAAAACACCAGGCGGCGAAGAAATTATCCCCATTCAAATCCCAAATAAATTTAATAAACTCAACATCGACCGGGAGCAAAGCTACGCCTTTAAAATCGACATCAAAGACGGGGGCATCCCGGTAGCTACGGCTGTCAAACGCCTCTAATTTCTCATTCATAGTCCAGCGAAATCAAAAAACGATGAAAATCCTAACTTTCATAATTTCACTAGCTGCTTCCTTGCCGCTGTTCTCACAGGTCTATACCCCGCCGGCGCCTTCTCAAACTCAAGAAAAGCAAACCCCTACAGATATCGGCCCTGCCCAACAGTCCAAAGAATCAAAATCTCCCTACGGCCAAGAAATCCCGATGCTGGATCCCTCCGCAGAAACCATTACGGTTGGCGGCTTGACGATTCCACTTGGAGATAATCGTTTACTCAAAGCTCGCTTCGAAAAATATCTCAACCAACCGCCCGAAAGCGATGCCGAGGCTAAAGCCTATCGCGAGACGATTGCCGAAATTCTACAAACCATCTCCCCCCTCAGAAGCAAAGCCCCAAATCTAAAAGAAGCATTCTTACTTCTGCCTAGCGCAGCATCTTATCCTGGAGATGCCAATCTTTGCTCTTCTCTTGCAGAAGCTATCTACGTTGCATTGCTCGCTAAAAAAGACGGTAACCAACTCAAAGAGCTCAATAAATCCATCGAAGACGAAAAAAATGCGATCAGCCGTGAAGCCGACTGGGCAGCTCGAAACGATCGTAATAACACCCTAGCTACGACCCAGTCTTCTGCTAATGGTGGAAACAAGGGCAATACTGCACCTGCGACCAGTCCTGGCGCTGGCACAAATTCACTAAAATACAAAAACACCCTCACCCGTATCGGTGAAATCGAAGCACTCAAGAAGACAAACATCATTCGTACAGAGGCACAAACCATTCAGACGAAAACCCAATACCAAGTTAATATGGTTCAATGGTTCGCTCAACGCCGTTATGAACACGTTCTGATGGCTGCTCGTTTTTATAACCAAATCTGGAAAGACGGCGATTCCACTTTGCGAATCGATAAAAACTCCGATGTTTCAAAACTCTTTTCTCAATCGCTCGGTATTTCGCCTACCATTGCATCCCTCGATTCGCTCTCCAACGAAGCCATTCGTGAGGTCGATAAATACATCGAGGCTTTTAATCACCTTCTCTCCCAAGATGAACTCCATTCCGCATCACAACGCTTGATGGAAGCTTATGCAATCGGAGAATATCTCTCACCCGTTGCGACTCTTCCTATTGATAAGAAACGTCGTGTTGCATTGTATGTTCGTGATCTCCACGAACTCTACGGAGCCCTCCAGGCGCGCGACTACGTCCGCGGAAAAGCCCTTTCTGACCAAATCAAAAAAGGCGCAAAAGATTTCCCTTCATCCAAAGTTGATTCCCTCATTTCTGGTTACACCCTAGCCTCAGATCTCAAAATCGAGGAAGCAAAAGCTCATCTACTCGCTCGCAAGTCCGATGAAGCGTCCTCAAAAATTCAGCAAGCCGCTGAGATCTGGCCAACCAATCCTAAACTTCAGGAATTTCGCACACTCGTGAGCAACTCCGGCGCTATCGTCACGGCTCGTAACGATTTCGACCGTCTTCTCTCCGAAGGCAACTATCGCGAAATCGCAAAACGCCAGTATGAGTTCGCTCCCGCAATCCAAGGCGATGCCACCCGTGAAGACGCATTCAAACAAATCATGCAAAACCTGATCGCCATCGAAGGCGCTCTCGGTAAAGCCGGTGAGTTTTCACGCGTCGGCCAAAACTACAGCGCATGGGAACAACTCGCTGACATCCGTGAGCAATTTCCCGATGATCCAAAACTCGGCCGCGAACTGGAAATCCTTGCCCCAAAAGTCGCCGACTTCACCCTCGCCCTAGACAAAGCCCGCCAATTTGAAGGTCGTAACCCAAAACAAACCGGCTCCGCCCTAACATGGTTCCTGAAAGCCCGCTCCATCTACCCACAATCCGCCCAAGCAGAAAAAGGCATCCAGCGCTTGCTCAATGATATCCTTCCGGAGAGTTGATACGATTCGTTAAAGTAAATAATTGAACACGATAAATAGCCTACACTATATTAATCAATGACTCGGACTTATTACATCATCAACCCCACATCGAACAAGCTCCACAGTACCGAATATGTCAATCGCGTGTCATCTACAGTCAGGAAATTTTTCAAGAAGCCCGTCATAATAGTGCACTTCACTAAAGGTTCAACTGGCATTGTAGTATAAGAGGAAAAATGACTCCATGACAACTGCAAGCCGACTACTTAAGTAGCGATACATTATCTTTGATATAATGAAAATAGGCACATACATCGAAGGCGCTTTAAAGTCGCTTCTTCTCGCACCTGCTACACTAGCACGCTATGGCACACTTCGGCCGACTCGAGTGCGACTAGATGGCTACAACAATTGGATTCACATTGATCCCAGTGACCGGCGATCCATCAAAAAATTTGTTCATGATCCTATTAGGCACCGTATTTCACCTCCTTTAAAATATTGGCGGGATTTTCTAAGCAAGGTGCAACCCGCAGTAGCGATTGATGTGGGCGTCAATTACGGAGAGTGTCTATTTGGCGCTAAATATGGCGCAAATACCAAAGTTTACGGCTTTGAAGCAAATCCGCGTCTCGCTCCATATCTAAAGCTGAGCCGAAACGATCACCCAAATGCTGATAATATTACGATTATCGAAGGTCTTGTCTCTGACACCATGGCAGAGGCGATCCCATTCTACGCCGATCCATCATGGAGCGGCACCGGCTCAGCCGTTCGCTCCTTGAATGAGGGCCCAGGTATAGAAATGAGCAAAATTCCAGCCCGAACCATAGACAGCGTAATCCCCCGTGAGCAAGTTGAAGGAGCAAAGCTACTTTTTAAAATGGATATTGAAGGCTACGAATCACGTGCCTTTGGAGGCTTCTGGGAAACCATCGAAGTGGCCAATCTCGCCGTAGGGTTGATAGAGTTTGATACTACTTATATTCGTGAAGCAGGTGAAAATCCAGAGCTCTACTATGCACGTCTTTGCGAACGATTCGATATTCATCGGCTTGCAGGACATTGTGCGGGCACTCTAATCAAGGTTGCAAGCTTTGCTGATCTTCCGGTTTCTAAAACGGCTGACAATCGCGTCCACACGGATCTTCTTCTCAGTACGCGCGGTGCCCCATCTGATACTTGGCTTCCTACCCACTGGGTAATTGCTGAGTCCTGATGCTCGCGTCATTTACCATCTAGCTTAGAAATTTGATTGCTCATCGTAAATTAGCATAAGCCGCATCAAATTTATTTTCTAACTCTATTCAGTCAGCAGCTTTTGAAGAGACGGACTATCTTACTTTTTATAACCAGTATTTATTAATCCAAGGAGTAGGTTTGCATGCCTTATATAGCTTTTTCCAGCCTCGTGCCGATTTTCCAATCCCAGGCTTAGACCACCGACCCATCAATGCATCATGAATATCTGGGTGTCCATGAAAGGCTAGCACTTTAGTTCCCAGCTTAGGCAAATGTGGCATACAAATGTGTCGCAGCGGGCCAATAGGTAGGCAATGATAGCGGAAGGACTGAAACCAAGCTTCCGGCCAGAAATTCAGTTTTCCGTGTTTTTGAATGAGCATCATCGAGAGATATTGTTGCGTAGCGGTTTTAAACCGTTTGATTACCGCATCAGGCGCAGACTCAAATGCTTCTTTAATAAAACCAAGTGTACCAACAATATAAGAGTAGCATGTTGCCTGTCCCACGGTGTCACCCCGCGTATTCCAATCATTAATAATGTAAAATTGGTCATCTTTAGGGTAGGCGAACAACTCATCCAGATTATCCATAACAAGCACATCTAGATCGAAGAAAAACACCCGCTTACCTTTCAATCCAGCCAACTCGTTATCACATAAACCTACAGTTTTTCGATAATTGTATCTGCCGTGATCCACAGACACATTCAGAATAGGTTCGGGATACTTGAGTATCTCAGGATTAATATTAGGAAGCGACTCGTTGCTAAAGAGATGAAAATGCACGGAAAATGAAGTATTACGACAAATCATTGAATACAGTTTGTTAACATCTTCCTCGCCGTATGCATTACCCCAGAGAATAGTGATAACATGAATTGGTTCCTGATTGGTCATATTTTATTGCGATTATTAGCTTCTGGTGGAGCAACAATTAATGCCGATACTTAAAGAAGTTACTTGTATGAGATCCAGACTATATTTCAATTATTCTGCAGCTAAATACTAGTGCATATTCAATATCTTTTCTAATCAAACTGCTATTATCCCGTTTAAACAAAATACCTTTTCTGGCTTCAGGAATAATGCCCAGCGAGTCGCCTTGTTCACTTGCTCTCGAGCTGAATTTTTTCTAGTAAAAAAATTAGTTACACGAATTACAACAATAGAGGAGGTCTCTATGAAAAATATATCCTTAATTCCGATACCACCCATGCTATTGACATCCCGCAATCCTAAATAATTTACATAACCCTAAACTTGTAACGGCACCATCTGTCCTATGAACTCGCCAAGTCGTTTTTTCATCAGTGAGTTTACAACTCACCCAATATGAAAGCATTTCTGTAATTACCGAATGCCAATACAATAATCGCTGTGTTGCACCACATGATAAGATTCCCCCTACGAACCAATAATTAGCATATGACGACAGCATCCAAAATTCGGATCAAAATGATTACGCGCGGAAATTCAGCCGTGAATTGGACCGACCAACTACCTCCAAGTGGAAGTTTTACGGGTCAATGCTCATTTAATTTCTCACCCGATGATACAACATACGATTGGCTAGTCGTCATTGATGATGTTTCACGTAAGTTTTTCTCCGAGACAGAGGTCATATCTTGCGCCGACGAGCATACTCTACTTGTAACCACTGAACCTCCCAGTATCACAAACTATGGCACTTCATTTTGCGCTCAATTTGCGAAGGTCCTCACGTCCCATCCTGTTGATGCCTTGAAGCATCCGAACCGGATAAACTCGCATACTGGTAGCCGTTGGTACAACGGCCATACTTACAATGAGCTAAACGATAAATCTTTTCCCGAGAAACTACTTCCCCTCTCAACTGTCTGTTCATCAAAGCAGCAAAAACATACGATCCATAACGACCGCTATCTTTTCAGTCATTGGCTTACTCAACAATTACCCTCGCTCGATCTATTTGGTCATGGTTCGAATTATATCAAAAAGAAATATGATGCTCTTGATCCATATCGATTCCACCTTGCGATCGAAAATTATCGCGGCCTCCATCATTGGACTGAAAAAATCGCCGATCCTTTTCTCAGCGGATGCTTACCGATCTACTATGGTTGCACGAATTTAACCGACTATTTTCCGAAGGAAAGCTTCGTGGAAATTGACATCTTCAACCGAGAAAAGGCACTAGAAATTGTCCGTGAAACCACAGAAAAGACCAAACATGATTCCACTACCCTAGATGCCCTCTATGAAGCAAGACGACTTGTCCTAAATGAATATAACTTGCTCCATATGATTGAAAAACTTGCACTCAAGTCATTCGACCCATCTCGCAAGTCTTCTGGTCGTCGCATATACAACCGCAAGCAAATCCGCTTCTTCCAGCCTAGCGACGCCCTACGTCATGCTGCTTGGCTCCTAAAACGTTATACTGGATAAATAAGTAGAATTCTGACAAGACCAAATCACCGAATGCTGCGCTTCAGTCCCCGAATTTGTATCCCATCAACCGAATCTCACGTTGAAAATGCTCGGCAACTTTTTCGCGAGTTTCGTCATCATAGAAATCTCTATAATCGACTTTGTTTTGCGTTATATTCGTTTTCTCCCTTGGCATTTCCCCGTTGAAAGGAACTCCAAGCTTAATCGAGAGATCATTGAATCGAGAAATAAAACCGTCAAATTCGATAACCTGATCAACCAAGCATGTATCATCCTTAAAATAAAGTGACGCATCTTTGGGCAGTCTATGGGTTTTTCCCATCACCCATGTTTTAAAGTCTGGCATTGGCTTACGCTGTCCGTATTTCTTCCAGTTATAATAAGAAACGACTTTATCCCACGGATTGCGTTCGATACAGAATTTATGATAATTGTTCCAGATATCCTCACCAACCAACTCTCGGACACGACTGGCAGGCATGTGTTCGTAATACCAATTACCGAGGATAGGCGAGTGACGGTTGATGCATTTACGAACCCAGCGTGAGCTAGCGTAGATACGAGCAAGAAGTGTATCCTCATGATAATTTCTAGGGATGTCTGTATAAGCATTTGATTCCATCGGGGTGACGATATCATCGGGCCCACATAAAGGTGCGAGTGCCATCTCAATACTACTACCTGCAGTCTTATGGGTCTTTATAAAAATGAATTTGTATTTATGGCTTACAATCATTGGATCGTGGTAATTTGATGACCTGTTCGTAAACCTCTAAAGTTGATGTCAGCATCTTCTCTAGCGTGAAATCCACAGGAATACTTGGCTTGGAGCGAGCCTTTAAAATATCCTTCGTGCGGTCAATTGCCAAGGTGATGTCACCCATTGGAACGAGTCCTTTTGGAAATGCCACCAATAACTGTTCTTCCACTCCACCATGTTGATACGCAACGACCGGTTTACCCAATGCCATAGCCTCTAGGGATACGCGGCCAAATGCCTCTGGATCACTAGAAAGAGAGTAAACAATATCAGAAACAGCCATCACTTCCCTAATATCAGATCGATGGCCTAAAAATAATATCTCTTTCTCCAAACCCAATTCATTCACTAATCTCCGCAACTCGGTTTCAAATTCTATTTTCTTCGGATGGGTCTCTCCAACGATCAAACCAGAAACATTCAATCCATCTTTCTTCAGCGCTGAAATCATCTGTATAAAATCATTCTGCCCCTTCCAACGGGTAACTCGTCCGGGTAACAATAGTATAATCTTACCCTCAAAATCAGGATGCTCCTTGTGCCAATCATTTAGCCAACCTTCATCAGGCTCAAAATCACTATCAAACTCCTGGAGAGATACGCCACGATGAATCACAGTGACCTTCTCCTCTGCCGTCTTTGGATAATTTTTTAAAATGTATTTTTTGATGCTATTAGAAACAGCAATGACTTCCTCACCCTGCGTCATGATGGCGGAGTAAAAGCTCACAGAATAAAACCCGTGCACAGTACTAACTAAACGTGGCCGAGTTGCTGGATTCATTTTACGCCACGCCAGCCAAGCGATCCAGCCCGGCACTCGCGAGCGGATGTGGAGAATATCTGGTTTTTCTTCTTCGAGTAATTTCCTGAAAGCTTTAACCTGAAATAAAGTAGCTAAACTCTTGCGATGTACTGGCATAGCGATATGCCTGCCTCCTAGTTGTTCTAAAGCCTCCACCTGCCTTCCACCATTAGAAACTACAAGTGCCTCGTGACCGTTTTTTACCAAGTATTCCGCGACCTCAAGCGTGCCGCGCTCGACTCCTCCGGAATTTAACTCAGGTAATATTTGTAAAACTTTCATTACTCAAATTCGTCCGACCGATTGCTACCATCCAATATGGATTCCCACCATGCTCGATTTTCAAAATACCACCTGACCGTCGATTCCAAGCCATCTGAAAATTTAACCATCGGCTGCCAGTTGAGCTCTGAACGTAACTTTCCACTATCCACAGCATAACGGAAATCGTGACCCGGCCTGTCTGCTACGAATTTAATCAAACGATCGGTTCTGGAAATTTGTGAGCCATAATCATTCGAAACCCTTTCGATGATGCTCAATAACTCTTTGACCAAATCGATATTTCTAACCTCTGAATTTCCTCCAATCACATATTCCGAACCTAGTTGGCCCTTTTCAGAAATTCTCAACAGAGCCTCACAATGATCCTGCACATGCAACCAATTGCGGACATTCTCGCCAGCCCCATATACCGGAATCGGGTTTCCTGAAATTCCCGCCAGAATCACCATGGGAATGAGCTTTTCAGGAAACTGATACGGCCCGTAATTATTCGAGCAATTCACAACTACCGTCGGCAACCGATAGGTTTGATGCCATGCGCGAACCAAATGATCGCTGCCTGCTTTACTGGCAGAATATGGCGAGTTTGGCTGATATCGGCTTTTTTCATCAAACGCTTCATTCTCAGCGGACGATCCGAAAACTTCATCGGTTGAGACATGGATGATCCGAAAATCATGATTCTTCTGTTTCCAAAATTCCAATGCCGCATCTAACAAACATGCAGTTCCAAGCACATTGGTTTTTACGAAATCCAGAGGTTCTGCGATGGAACGGTCTACGTGACTTTCAGCGGCAAGATGAAAAATGCAATCCGGCTCGAATGTTGAAATCATATCTCCGAGCTGCTTGCGATCCGCCACATCACCATAGACAAATTTATAATGGGGGCTGTCCTCACAGTCGCGCAACGAAGCCAGATTCCCAGCATACGTCAGTTTATCAAAATTCAAGACTTGGTACCCGTCACCTAACAAGCGCCGGACCAAATTCACTCCAATAAACCCCGCTCCACCTGTCACGAGCACGCGCCTAACTGAAGTTACTGCTTTCATATTCCCATCTCTCTTTCCAAAGCCTCTTCCATCGCACGCTCCACCAAACGAGCCGCGGCTGCTTCCGTTGCTTCATCCAAGGTTTTTACCGCAGCCTTCAATGCGTTTGCATTACCTTGAGCCATTGCTGATTTCACTTTCAATACAGCGTCTTCGATTTCTGCACGTTCGGTCTCCTCCACAAAACCCAGTCCTAAAATCATTTCTACGGCAGGCAATAATTCATCTGCTTTCATCTTTGCCTCGGTGAAAATCCGCTCCGACATATCCTCGAAAGCAAACTCCACCGATTCGCCCACCATTTGTTCAACCGCTGCATCGTCCACATTCACTGCGGAGTTTTCGATTTTCACGACCACATCTTTACCTGTTGAAGTATCCCTCGCGAGAACCTCCAGAATCCCATCCGCATCGATCTTGAACTGCACACCCACGCGTGCTTGTCCTTTCGGCGCGCTATCCATTGCTACATCGAAATTTCCCAGTTCCCAGTTATCACGCGCCATTTCACGTTCACCCTGTAAAACGCTCACTCGCATGTTTCGCTGACCATCCGCCGCATTGGTGAACATCTCGCCGGCTTTGCAAGGGATGGTGGTATTGCGTGGAATGAGAACATTCATCAAGCCACCAAAGGTTTCAATGCCTAGACTAAGTGGCGTCACATCTAACAACACCATCTTGCTCATTGCTCCACTTAAAACACCTGCTTGTATCGTTGCGCCAAGGGCAATCGCTTCATCGGGATGCTGGGTGACATCCACGTTCTTTTCAAAAAATGCCGCGACCGCTTCTCTCACAGCAGGCATGCGTGTGCTGCCACCTACCAAAACAACTGCATCCAGATCAGAGTTCTTTAACCCGCTGTCGAGCATGGCTTGTTTGCAGCACTTGAGCGTTTTTTTAATCCACTCTTGAGTTATCTCATTGAGATCAGATCTGGTGATCGTTTTCTCAAAACTACTAGATCCATCGTAAAATGGAATTCTCACGGTGTAAGTTAGTTCTTCAGAAAGCGCCCGCTTCGCTTTTTCGGCTTCTTCTAGAAAACGCATTTGCATTTCGGGCGACAAATCACCCAAGCCTTCGAGTAAGAGCCGCGAGATCATTTGATCCACATCATCCCCGCCCAACTGGGTATCTCCATGCGTCGCCAACACCTGAAATACGCCATCTTGCATCTCAAGGATGGAAAGATCAAAGGTGCCTCCTCCTAAGTCGTAAACAGCCACGCGTGATCGATCCTTCAATTTATCCAACCCATAAGCTAAAGCTGCTGCGGTGGGCTCATTTAAAATTCTCACCACCTCCAAACCCGCGAGCTCTGCCGCACGCTTCGTTGCAGCCCTCTGCGAATCATTGAAATACGCAGGCACCGTCACCACTGCTTGATTGACCTCAGTTTGCAGCCGCCATTCCGCGATGCGTTTGAGCTCCTTCAAAATATCTGAGCTAACTTGCTCCGGTGTTTTTCCCACTGCGGTGAGTACTGGATCGTTAGTAGCCCCTATGCCCATCAGGCGCTTTACGCTCGTCACGACTCGCATCGGATGGGTCACGCGTCGCCTCAAGGCCTGACGCCCAACTTCAACTTCACCATTCTCACCATACCAGACAGCACTTGGAATGATTCGTTTACCCTCCTCATCTGCAAGTAATATGGGGAAACCTGAATCCACGACACCCACCGCAGAGTGAGTCGTGCCGAGATCAATTCCGAGTATCATCATTTTACTATCAAAATGCCTTAACCAGGCCTCTATGGAATGCGGAAAATCTTTTGATTCGATGGATCTTTGGCAAGTTGTCCAGAGCGAAACCCTTCAATATTGATCACGTTGTAAGGATCGTATGGACTAATCACGTGATTTGGATTCGCGGTCCGTTCAGCAACGGGATATTGATCTCTGGTCGGTGGAGTTGGGGGCGGCTGCGGAACATTTGGATCGCTCGGCTCCGAATAAGGAAGATTTGGCTGATTTTGCTCCGTATGAGGCCGATTAGGTTGATTGTAGGGACGTGTGTGCTGGTGAGGACGATAAGGGATTGGCTTGCAAGAAACCAATAAAAGTGCCGATCCTATGGCCATCGTGAGTATGAGTTTAGTCATGGTTTACGGACGTTGTTGAGGGGAAACTTATTCACTTCGGAGCACACCTGCTATCAGAAATTTCAAAAGAATGAGGAGTTTTCTGGGTTTTGAGACCGAATATCGCTTCTCGAAGACTTTAAACCCGTCCTGTTTCATCTTTTCAAGCAGGCATTGGTAAATTTCTGCCATCGCCCTCGCTGGGATCAGGGACTTTCGATCCATGGGATGGATTAGCGCCTCGGCTTCGCGGAATAGATACTCAGCGCGTTCTGCCTGATAACGCATCATCGAGATGAACCTACCGTCGTAGACCTTACCGATCAAATCTCGCTCTGAGTATTGAAAGCGGATCATATCGTTTTCAGGCAGATAAATCCGTCCTCCGTTGCTTAAATCCTCGCCGACATCCCGCAAAATATTCGTAAGCTGAAGCGCATTTCCCAGTATTTCTGCATAGCGATCTGCACTCTCATGCACACAACCAAAAATCCTCGTCGAAACAAGCCCAACGACTCCAGCGACCTTCCAATTGTATTTGGAAAGTGCCTCCCAACTTCCGAACTTTTGTGGTTCAAGATCCATCCGGCAGCCATCGATAATTTCTAATAGCCATTGCTGCGAAATCCCGCGGCGGTTGACCATTTCCATCAGCTGGTTGCCGAGCTCAAGTTCTTTTGAAAATCCATGTTGAATGCCATCTTCCCAAGTCATTAGCCTATCTGCTCGCTTAGTGGCAGAGACTCCCAGTTCATCAGCGATATCATCCACTGTCCGACAGAACGCATAGAAGACCACCATATCATCTCGCCTATCCTTCGGTAGGATTTTCAGCGCGAAGGCTAGATTGGATTCCGCCTTCCGGGTGATCTCAGATGCGGCGGACACGAAATAGATTTATTTAATGAAGCCCCAGTGACCCGTAGTGAAAGGCCAGAGTGCGAATAAAGCAGGGCCGACGAGGTTGAATTCTTTCACCGTACCCCAGTAACGGGAATCCAGTGAACTACTTGTGTTATCGCCCATTGCTGCATACTCACGCATGCCCAACTTGGCTTTTTCAAGACGTAGATTTAATACATCGTCTTTCTCCACCAAATAACGCTTCTGAGTAGAGCTTGGCTGAGCCAGAACATAACCTTGATGTTCTTTCTTAAAAGGCGAACCACC
>JBILMI010000142.1:0-5970 GCA_044375585.1 Luteolibacter sp. | reverse complement strand
TGCCAACATAGCCGAGTCCGATAATTGCAACTTCAAAACATGCAGTAGGAGGTTTAGGGATCATGCTTGTGTGGATGAAGGCTGTGGGTTGCGTGTCATGGGGGCTCCTAGATCATACTTTCTGAACAAGATGAATTGAATGGTTGCCCACAATGAGGTGAAAACCCGTATCTGATGCCATCCAAGACCATCGATGAAAACGGAGAGAATCATTTTCCAGTAATCTTTCCATGATGAGGAGCGCTGAAGGGACCTTTCAGTGATAAGGATGGCTAGTAATGTGAGGAGCACGAATGTGGTATAAGCTAGGAAAACGAGTGTAAGAATCTCTTGCCAGGTGGTGAGTCCTAATACCAATAAAACGACGGCTAAGACATAGGCCGTAACTTCGACAATGGGAGCCATGGCTTCGAAGATTAAAAAATAAGGCATGCCCAATAGGCCGGTAGCACCATATCGAGGATTTAAAAACATGCGCCAATTACGGAAGAGAGACTGAAGTGTCCCACGTTGCCAGCGGTTGCGCTGAGAGAGATAAAGGTCAAGTTTTTCGGGTACTTCAGTGTAGCTAACCGCATCTGGGATGAAGGCTAAGTTGAAATCTCGTTGGTTTTTTCGATCGAAGAGAAATCCGTTCAAGCGAATGGTGTATTCGATGTCATCGGTAATAGCATCGGGCCATGGGCCACCCGTTTCTTCGAAAACTGATTTTTTAATCAAGAGAAGAGCTCCGGAAATACAGAGCATGCTTTGCAAGCGGTTCAGTCCGATGCGTGCCCATTGGAAGCTTCGAGCATATTCGATTTCCTGATTCATGCCTAGCCAAGTCTTGGGTAAGCCCCTTTTTTTGATGACGCCGTTCTCCATAACTAAGCCATTTGATGGGCGGATGACACCGGCTGCTGCTGCGAGGTTGGGGTCGAATAGGAAGGGACGTGCCATGCGCTGCAAGCCATCAGGTTCAATCACACAATCCGCATCGATGATGCAGATGAGTGGATAGTGGCTGAGGATAACGCCTGCATTGATTGCATCTGCTCGACGGCCATTTTCTTTTACGATCACCACTAGGTTGGGATAATCTGAAGATTTATAGACCGCTTGGACTTTTTGTGTTTTAATGTGTGATGCTCCGTATTTTTCCAAGCGCTGGAGATTAAAGCGCTGCTGGAGCACTGTGAGGGTTGCGTCGGTTGAGCCGTCATCCACCACGATCACTTCATGGATGGGGTAATTGAGTTTGAGAATATTTTCTACCGTTCCAATGATAATAGCGGCCTCGTTATGAGCGGGGATGATAACGGATATCGGGAGGGAAAGATTTGATTTCGCAATACGATCGAAGTTCGACGCGGTAATTTTATGATTATAATCACGAATATGAAAGACTCCGAGACAGACAAGCAGTAGGTTGATCGAACAGAGTACTACGAAGTAGATGAGAATGGCTAAGCTACAAATTTGGAGGATCGTGATCATGATGGGTTATTTTTTATTTCGAGGAGATCATGCTCGCCAATTACTTGGCAGCACATGTCATGCGCATAGGCATCTTGAGTGCTTTTCATGATTTCTTTGAGTTTTTGTATGCCGAGTGGGCCAAGCGAGTGGAGAGCTTGGGCGGCTGAAAAGCGCACCCACCATGAAGAGTCGGACAAGGCTTCTGTTAAGATAGGAATGTGCATTTTCCCGTGCAATTTACCTATTGCCTCTATCGCTTTGTTGCGAACTGCCCAGTCTGGATCGTGACTCAGTTCTGCTACCGGCGAGATAGCCGCAGGATCTCCAATTTCTCCCAAGGCACGCGCGGCATTGAGGCGTATGCTGAAATCTGTATGATCGAGCAAGTGGATCAATTCGTGCACGGCCTGTGGCTCTTTAAGCACCCCTAAAACGCGGATTGCTACATTGATGATATTGTTAGGATATTTTCCTTGCGAGTTTTTCAGCACGGAAAGAAGCGTTGGCACCGCAGATGATCCGTAATCGCAAGTGATTTCAACCAAGCGTAACCAGTTGATCTCATGTTCTGTATCGAAGGCGAGAAGCGTGGGTTCAATATACTTTGGCTGGCCGTGTGCGGCCAACGAACGTGCCGCGCAATAGCGAACTGCCATCACTTTATCTTCAAGAGCATGAAGCAGCGCGTCTGCGGATGTTTCGTTCTTCAGATAACCGAGTCGTTCAGCAGCTTGCAGACGTCGTTTTGTAGAAGGGCTATATAGGGCGGAGGTTTCTACGTCGAATGCAATTAACCCAGTAAACAAGGGCAGTAATCGTGATTGCTCGATCGGCTTGAGTTGATTAGAGAATTCCATCAGCAAACGCATCGCTTCCAACGGTTTTTCCTCCATGGACTTGATCACTACCGTCTCCGGTGTATTGCATTCCATGTAGCTCATTAAGAGTGGCTTGTTGATACGATCAAATGCGATGGTGTGCTGATGTTGTCGGTCGGCCTGCCAATGCACTGCAGTAATGATCAAGAATAGAAGAACGATCATGCCGGATAGCACCAGCCCGATATTCAACGCGAGAGGCAATAAGTTATAATTTAGAATTTCCATGATAATCCGATAGTTGGAGTCCACATTTGATACAACTCACGATCGTTGTTAGGTTGGAATCGGTAGGCATACTCCAAACCCGCAAAGATAGTGAGATTAGGTTTGATGGGTTCTTTGTAGAAAATGCTAAACGTGTAAGCATCGGACAGAGCTGTGCCAGTTGTGCTAAAATCGAGATCCGGGTCCGTTCCAAAGGAGATGCCTAGAGTCAATAGGCCATCACGAGGTAAATCGCCGAAGTTGACTGTGGCGCTATAGCAATCGAAGTCTGATTCATTGTGTATCCAGCCATGGCTGTAGCGAAAGGTAGCAAATGTTTTTTCTGTGAACCAGTAGGAGATGCCTGGTTTGATTTGAGTGATACCATCATCTTCCCAAGCAGGAGCATAGGAACCAAAATTGAGTTGTTCCACATCGAAGAGAAATCCAAGCTTTGGATTGAGTGTGTATTGCAGACCGAAGGAATAGCGTTCGCTTGGTAAGAAGTCTGCATCTTGAGTTAGTGAGACTTCACCATGAAGCTCGAGGTTATCGAATGCATACCATGCGGCATTAAATCCATACATGATATCATCCCCATTTGGAGGTTGATGCATCATGTCCACGCTGGTGCCCAACACGAGTTTTTTGTCCTCTAGATAATAATAGAGGTCTAGACTCTCCTTTTGCCAACTATCGCGATCCTTATTAAAAAAGCTCCAGCTGTATGCGGGAACAAGTGTCCATTGATACGCTGGTTCGCTCTCGAGTTGTTCGAGTGTAATGGCTTTAGTCGAAAGTGGGCTGTTAAGAGATTGGCCGTATTGATTTTCCAAGAGGCCTATCATGGCCAAGAGGACCAGACATGTGTGTTTATTGAGGTTAATTCTCATTGGGCAATCCCTCCAGTGAGCTTGTGATTAAGTAAATCATCGATTGTATTTTCGAGTGTCCATTTCGGAGTGAATCCAGTGAGCCGTTTCAGCTTATTCACGTTGGGTTTGCGCTGAGTGATTTGGTCGAAATGTTCGCCGTAAGCTTGGTCGAAAGGAACAAACTTGATCGATGATGTGCTCTCAGTCCGGGCGATCACTAGTCTTGCTAAATCAAGAATGCTGATTTCGCGGGTGTTGCCGACGTTGACTACTTGCCCGCATACGGAACTGCCTAGTGTTGGCTCGATGTTGGCGAGCTGGTCTAGGGCTGTGATCGTGTCTCGAACATCGCAGAACGAGCGTATTTGGCTACCGTCTCCGAACACGGTTAGTGGCAGTCCATCCAGCGCCTGCTGAATGAAGCGTGGGATAACAAAGCCATAAGTGCCAGTTTGATGAGGACCTGCGACGTTAAAAAATCGCGGCATAATCACGCGCAGTCCGCATTCCCTGTGATACGCCCTTGCTTGAACTTCATTGGTTAGTTTACTTAACGCATAACCCGTCAGTCCCCCATCTTCTGGTGTGTAGGTCAAAGCGGCGTCCTCGCTCAGCTCGTTTATATGATTAGCGTGACCGTATACCGAAGAGCTTGAAGCAATAATGATACGCGCTTTACTTTTGCAATCAGCAGCAGCTTCCAGCAAACGTTCAGTGCCACATACATTGACGCGGATCACGGTTGTTGGTTCTTTGATAACCCGAAACATACCGAGAACGGCAGCAAGATGATAGATGCGTTCTGCTTTAGCTACCTCCACAGCGAGTTGATCCCACTCTAGGATATCTGATTCGATAAATGTAAATCGTGGGTGCTCAACGAGATCTTTAACATTATCTAATCTGCCCGTGCTCAGATCGTCCACAGCAACGACAGTATCACCTCTATTGATATGAAACTCAGCCAGATTCGAGCCAATGAAGCCAGCTCCGCCAGTGATTAAAATGTTCATGCTTTAATGGATTTTTTGGTTTATGTTTGGCTAGTTATGAGTTGTTCAAATCAGCCAGCAAAAATACGACAACTTACTGCGGCGAAATCGCAAACAAGGCGACATGAGTAAAAATGGATTTCATATATTAAGTATTTATTCTCCAAATTCAGCTTTCGCCATGGGGTATATCCCTACTTTTAGTGTGAGCTCGTTCGCTTCAATTTAAGACGTAAGTCACTTATTCCGAACTATTTACAAAAAATAAATTTTGATAAGTTATTGAGGTCGTCAGGCTCGGTATGTTCAGAAAACATAACCAACCAACGGCTTTAGCTGCTGGCACTTTTGTCGCTCTTCCTGACCTTATCTTTCAGTCAGATGGCTGCTAGTTTGGGTGAATGTGAAGTGAGGACTCTATCACGCCATGCTCTACATCAACGAATGAAGCTGGAAGTGATAGAATTTCTTGAGACTGTTTTGAAGCATGTTGGTCTCTCTGCTCTCGATATGAAAGAGGATGATCAATCTTATCCTTTTCTTAGAATTATTTCACGTGCATGCGTAGATTCTTATCGCGATGATTTTCTCCGTTCTCGCGATTCAAATCCAAAAATGGGTTCAAAAGTGGAAGCCTCGTCTAAAGATCAGCGTGGTTGCCGACTTAGACCCTTAAATTGACGCGAATGGGCAACCCGTCTAGAAATCTTTCAGGACGTCGTCCATCGCATCGATAAGTTCTTGCATGGTGGCTTCGGTTTCGTTGCCCATGTTAGAGATGCGAAAAGTGGTGCCTTTGATTTTGCCGTAGCCGCCGTTGATCAAGAAGTTATACTTGGTTTTCAGGGCTTTGATGAAGCCGCTGAGATCCAAGGTTTCTGGCGTGGCGAAGCAGGTGAGCGCGTATGAGCGGTGTCCTTCTGGCGCGAAAAGCTGGAAGCCGTGTTTTGCTCCCCATTCACGGATCATCGTGTTGGTTTTCAAATGGCGGGCTTTGCGAGTTGTGAATCCTTCTTCAGCGATTTTTTCGAGAATGTATTGAAGGCCGAAAAGAAGTGAGATCGCTGGAGTCGTAGGGGTGTTGTTTGCAGTATCGTTTTTCGCAAACTCGAAGAAATCGAAGTAGTAACCGCGATTCGGGATCGTTTTAGCCCGCTCCATAGCAGCTTCAGAAACGGCGAAGAGCGCAAGCCCTGGAGGAAGAGCGAGAGCTTTTTGAACACCTGCTAAGCAGACATCGATACCGTGTTTGTCCATATCGATATCGACAGTTGAAAGGGATGATACCGTATCGACGATGAGCATGGTATCGGGGAAAGATTTCACGGCAGCAGCGATTCCTGCGAGGTCGTTGAGGACGCCGGTGGAAGTTTCTGAATGAATCAAAGTAACGGTATCGAATCCACCTTCAGTGAGTTTTGCGCGCACAACATCTGGGCTGATGGCTTCGCCCCACTCGACTTGGACAGCTTCGGCTTCCAATCCGCATTTTTTTGCAACATCGAGCCATTTATCGGAGAACGCACCGCAGCAGAGGCAGAGAACTTTCTTTCTGCC
>JBILMI010000020.1:0-21941 GCA_044375585.1 Luteolibacter sp. | reverse complement strand
ACCACATGTTCATCCGTGTGATAGTTTCTACCTACAATTGAAAGCTTCATCATGTCGAAACCAGAATGTTGAAGCTCCTTGATAGCTGCCTCTGCTTCGGTGTGTGAGCCATAGATTGCTACTGCCATATCGGTTTTTTTCATATGATAAATCCTCGTTAAGGGGTTAATTCAGATCACACTTTAAAATGATAATGATTATCTCGCCATGAGGTGAATACCCCAGTGCGAGAGTAGAATTTATTAATCCAAATCTATCTCATGAAATGTGTTTTCTCCTCAGACGTAGCGCATTGAGAATCACAGAAACCGAGGAGAAACTCATCGCAGCTCCAGCGATCATTGGACTGAGAAGAATCCCGAAGAATGGATAGAGCGCACCAGCCGCGACGGGGATTCCGACGGCGTTGTAGATGAAAGCGAAGAATAGGTTCTGGCGTATGTTACCCATGACCGCGCGGCTGAGATGGATGGCGTTGGCGATCCCCATGAGATCACCTTTCACGAGAGTGATGCCGGCGCTTTCGATGGCAACATCCGTGCCAGTGCCCATGGCGATCCCAACATTTGCTTCTGCCAGAGCAGGCGCATCGTTGATGCCATCTCCGGCCATCGCAACGATGGCTCCTTGAGATTTTAACTTACGAACGATATCGATCTTTTCTTGAGGAACGACTTCCGCGTGGATTTCATCGATGCCGAGTTCTTTAGCGACGGCTTCTGCGGTGAGTCGATGATCTCCCGTGCACATGATGACTTTCAAACCAAGATCGTGAAGTGCACGAATCGCTTTCACGCTGCTTTCCTTAATTGGATCTGCGATAGCGAGAATACCCGCCACGTCATTTCCAAATGCGACCCATACCACAGTCTTCGCTTTTTCTTGGAGCGCCACAGCTTCGGTTTTTAAATCATCAGGAATGGCGATGCCGTTGTCGGTGAGAAAACTGGATTTTCCGACTCGCACGATTTGTCCATCAACTGAGCCGGTGACGCCTCCGGCAGTGGTTGATTCGAAATCCGTGACAGCAAGTAGCTCATGCCCAGCTTCTTTTGCTTCATCGACAATGGCGCGTGCGAGTGGATGCTCGCTGCTGGTCTCGATTGATGCGGCGAGCTGGAGGAGTTTTTTGATATCAGTTCCTTGCACAGTTTTCGAATCGGTGACGCGTGGCTTGCCTGCTGTTAGAGTTCCTGTTTTATCGGTGACGAGATGAGTCACCTTTTCGGTAGTCTCGATGGCTCTAGCATTTTTCACGAGAATTCCCATCTGTGCGGCACGCCCGACACCGACCATAATCGACATCGGGGTGGCGAGGCCGAGGGCACATGGGCAGGCGATGATGAGAACAGAAACCGCATTAACGAGAGCAAACGCCATCGCGGGCGATGGCCCAAAGATCGCCCATAGAATGAAGGTAATGATGGATGAACTGATCACAATCGGCACAAACCAACCCGCTACCGTATCAGCTAACTTCTGGATCGGTGCACGACTGCGCTGGGCGTCAGCGACCATTTGCACGATCTGTGAAAGCAGTGTTTCGTTCCCGATTTTTTCAGCACGCATCACGAAGCTACCAATCTGATTAACGGTAGCGCCGATCACTTCGTCGCCTTTCTTTTTAGCAACCGGCATGGGCTCACCGGTGATCATGGATTCATCGAGGTTGCTGGATCCTTCGGTGATCACACCATCAATCGGAACTTTTTCACCGGGACGCACACGGAGTAGGTTGCCTTTTTCAACTTCATCAACTGGGACGTCCTCTTCCTTTCCGTCGCGAAGACGATGCGCGGTTTTTGCAGCGAGACTCATGAGTGCTTCGATCGCTTGACCTGTGCGACTGCGTGCTCTTGCTTCAAGTAACTGACCTAACAAGACCAATACGGTGATCACTGCGGCGGCTTCAAAATAAAGTCCTACCTCGCCATGTTCTCTGAAAGAATCTGGAAAAATACCCGGAGCAAGAACGGCAATCGTGCTGAAGATAAACGCCGCGCCGACTCCGGTGGCGATGAGTGTGAACATATTGAGGTTCCACATTTTGATCGAAATCCATGCTTTGGTGAAAAACATTCCGCCTGCCCAGAAGACTACAGGTATGGTCAGAATGAACTCGATCCATTTCGTGATGTCTTTGCGAAAATGCAGGCCGGGAAATAGGTGTGTCATCGCGAGGAAAAACACTGGCAACGTGAGCACGGCAGAGATCCAAAATTTTCTCGTGAGATCTCGAATGCCTTCGTCTTCCTCATCGCTTTCGGAGATACCTTTCGGCTCAAGCTTCATTCCGCATATCGGGCAATCACCGGGATGATCCTGTTCGATCTGGAGATGCATCGGGCAGGTGTAGATTATTTTTGAGGAAGGTTTCCACATGGGATTCTTTTCCAAAGCCATGCCGCATTTCGGGCAGTCGCCCGGTTTATCCGATTCTGCACCGGGACACATCGGGCAGAAGTATTTCGCTCCGCTTGAAGGTTTGACTTCTACCTCTACGAAGTGGTCGTGACCGCCGCAGCAGGATTTCTTTTCTTGGGAATGATTCATGTGAAAAATCGTTCGATGTCTTTTATATACCCCCAACGAACGTGCGGTGAGAAGGTTACACTTTGTATGGCGCAACGCATCGGAATGTTTTAGACCCTAACGTTTTTTACCACTAGGTAGCAATTTACCCCACTTACGGAGTGCCTGAGTGTGAGGTAAGTATAACTTGAGCATTCTGCCAAAGAGCATCCTATCCAAGCACTTTTTAAGGGTTAGATGATCTTGAAGCTTATGACTCATTCATCTACTGGGAATTTTCAAATGGAGCACTCTGCTTGGTTCGATGCCCACGGAAAACAAACAAACAAATATGAAAACGACATTTAAAACCATGATTCTTGCAGCGGTCGTCGCAAGCCTTGTCACCGTAGTTTCCGCCGCGCCTCCGGGCAAGGGTACGGGAACTTTCAAAAAAGCATCCTCCGTGGAGGATATCCAAAAAATCAAGAAAGGTGATCATTACGCACTTGTCTGTAAGGAATGTGACTCGGTTACGATTAAAGAAGTCGCAACTGCTGAGGAGGTGAAAGCCCTCTGCCACGATGGCGGAGCAATGCATTGCGGTTCCTGTCAGAAGAAATTCAAGGTCAAACACATGGGGCCTGCTGGAAAAGGAACTACCAAGCATGGAGTGACCATCGTCAATGCCGAAGGCAAAGAATGCATGTTCGTTGTGCAACTGAGTCAATAGGTATTTCATACACCGCCGCTCTCATCCCTGTGCCGCCGGAAACTGCTGGTGGCGTTTTTTCTAAATCAGTGATTATATAGTGAACAAGATACGCACTCGTTCTCATCGGACGTACAGCGAAAAGCTTATACCAATGAGATGATTTTTTAGATTTTGGAATAAAAAAAGCGTCTCTCTGAGCTCACATAACCGATTGCCGCTGTAACCGATAAGTTTAACTCATACTATATAATACAAAACTGTGTTCTAAGTTTGAAATCTCTAAGTGTCATTACCGTTTTCATTCTGTCACTGCTCATAGCAGTTCCGCTCTGCTGCTGTAGCACTGGGGTAGAACATTCACAAAAAGCTAGGAGTTGCTGCCACGGCAAAACGGCTCCCGGTGATAAAGAAGACGGCCCCCAAAAAATCTGCGCGTGTAAAACTCATGACCCAAAAGACAAAGCAGAGGTTTTAGTGATTTCTGTTGGAACCGTAAGAGATATCGTTCCACTAGTTTACGAATTTAGCCTCGCGCCTTCTACGTATTTTACCCCAGTCGTTGCTGTGATAACTCCGTGTATCATCGACGATCCACTGGAAGATGTTTTAGTGAGATATTCCCGATGGCTCATTTGATTTAGGAAAGACCTGATGTTCCGACGGCAATTCTCGCCGTATTTTTCGCATGCTCCTCCTTTCTGGATCATCCAAACCACCAGCTAGGTGTGTCCTTTTTAAGCAATAGCAATCGCTTTAAGATTCATCCTCTAACTTTCTTATGAAACCTCTTTTACTTCTGTTTCTCAGTCTCATTCCACTCCACTCGAAAACTGTGGATTATGAACTTCATATTGCTGAAGAAAATTGGGCTCCGGCTGGGTTAAAACCCATCCGTGCGCTCACACTTAACGGCAGCCTACCGGGACCAACTTTGAGGTTCCGAGTCGGAGACACGGCACGAATCTCTGTGCACAACGACCTTCGCAACGAAGACACCTCTGTCCATTGGCACGGACTCTTGGTGCCGAACTCACAAGACGGGGTGCCTTATCTCACGACGCCGCCGATCAAGGCAGGTCATAGTCATGTGTTTGAATTTCCTCTAAAACATCCAGGAACCTATTGGTATCACAGTCATACCGGTCTTCAGGAACAACGGGGGATTTATGGGTCGATTGTCGTCGAGCCGCAGGAAGGCGAAGCGATTCATTCCGATGCAGAACACGTCTTAGTTCTCTCCGATTGGACTTATGAAAAACCAAATGAAGTGATGCGCACCCTCATGCGCGGAAGTGATTGGTATTCAATTAAAAAAGGTAACGCTCAATCCATCACTGGCGCAATGAAGGCTGGAGCGCTCAAAGATTATTTCCAACGTGAGCGCAGTCGGATGCCGCCGATGGATGTCTCGGATGTCGCCTACGAAGCGTTTCTAGTTAACGGTCAGAAACAAATCGAGCTAGGAGGAAAACCCGGTGATAAAATCCGCTTACGAGTGATCAACGCTGCTGCCTCAAGTTACTTTTACATGAGCTCATCGACAGGGCCCATGACGATCGTTGCGGCAGATGGGCCAGCGGTTTCACCTTTGAAATCAAAACGCCTCCTGATCGGTATTGCTGAAACTTACGACCTAATCATCACGATTCCACCCTCTGGAAAATGGGAGTTTCGCGCGACTTCGCAAGATGGCTCCGGACATGCATCCGCTTATATAGGAAATGGAGATCTTCATCCCGCACAAGATCCTCCGAAGCCAAACTTGTATACCATGGATGATATGTTGAGCGGGGCACTCAGCGCGATGGATATGGACGGAATGTCAAATACTATGGAAGAGCCCCGCCCGCCTGCGCCTTATGCGAAGCTTCACTCACCTGCGCCGACTGAGATTTCCTCATCCGCACCAAGACGCACTCTTGAATTGCGACTCACAGGAAGCATGGAGCGTTACACTTGGTCGATTAATGGCAAGACGGCGCATGAAGATGGAGTGATCAAAGTCTCACGTGGTGAAGTTCTGCGTTTGGAATTTATCAACGACACAATGATGCATCACCCGATGCATTTGCACGGCCATTTTTTCAGAGTCATCGACGGTGATCGTGACAGCCATGCTCCGATGAAACACACCATCGACGTGCCGCCGATGGGTCGACGAACGATCGAGTTTCTCGCGAACGAGCATGGTGATTGGCTTTTCCACTGCCATCTTCTTTATCACATGCACGCAGGTATGGCGCGTGTCTTTAGTTACGATGATCAAGGCGAAGACCATGTGCCAGATCTCGGAGAAATGGGAGAAGATCCGCTCTATTTTATGGCATCTGGAAATGTCCAATCCCACATGAGCATGGGAATGCTGACATTGATGAACCAACGCAATGATTTCATGGCAACATGGGACGTTGGAGTCCACCACGATCACTCAGGAGGCTGGTTTGATCACGAATATGACTACGAGGCGGATATCGTTTGGAAACGTTATATGGATCCTAACTTCCGCACGCTTCTCGGCTATCGTTTCACCAATGATGAGGATGCTGAGGATCGCTTCATTGGAGGAGTTGAATACCGCTTGCCCTATATGGTTTGGAGCGGATTAACGATCGATAGTGAAGGCGATGCCAGAATCACCGCCATGAAGGATTTCCAACTCACTTCACGACTCTCTTTTCTAACAAATGTAGAATATGATACCGGCTCAGAACTCAAATGGAGCACAGGACTTAACTACACACTCACTAAAAATTTCTCTCTCATCACGGAATACGATTCAGATCACGGCATTGGCGGTGGAATCGGGTTCGAATTCTAGAAAATAAAAAACAAACATAACCTAATACTATGAAAGCAATCATTACATCGGCACTCATCGCTACCTCATTCGCCCTCGCTTCCTGCGCCGCAACGAGTGGCTCTGGAGTTAAAAAATACACGAGCGACAAATGCGTCGTCAGCGACAACAAACTCGGCTCCATGGGTGATCCCGTGACCAAGGTTTATGGCAACCAAGAAGTAAAATTCTGCTGCAAGCCATGCGTTGCCAAATATGAAAAGAATCCGGAGAAATACGCATCAAACATCCACTAATATGAAAACGAATATCGCAGCAATCGGTATCGCATTGATTTCAGCATCGTGTGCTGGAGTGAATACTCCGAAAACGAATGAGCCACCACCTATGCATAGCAACCTCGCAGAAGCTCCTAAGCCAAAGCCTTACCCGCTGACCACCTGCCTGGTTTCAGAAGAGGATCTTGATGAAATGGATGAGCGAGTTAGTAAGGTTTACAAAGGACAGACCTTTGAATTTTGCTGCAAACCGTGCCTTGTGAAATTCAATAAAGATCCAGAAAAATACGCATCCAAGCTCGCGGCAGCCAAAAAGACCCAGCAATAAGGTGGTATTTCGAAAATCATGGGCACGAAGGTAAAATTAGTTTTTGCCCCTTGGAAAAATGCGCCTACGGTGGATCCCGTCCAATCATTATTGGCCAAATCCTTTTCAAACAAAGCAATCAAACACCTAAGCACGATAAATACCTATGACTGAAGCATATGATTCCATCAATAGCAGCGTAAGCAAATGCCCAGTTTTGGGCGGCAGCCAAGCACACAAAGCAACCGGGACCACCGCCAATGAACATTGGTGGCCAAACCAACTCAGCTTAAAAAGCCTGCGCCAGAATTCAGAGCTTTCTGATCCGATGGATCCTGATTTCGACTACGCCAAAGAATTCAAATTGCTCGATCTCAATGCAGTAATCAAAGACATCGATGCGTTGATGACTGACTCACAAGATTGGTGGCCAGCTGACTATGGTCATTACGGTCCATTCTTCATTCGTATGGCGTGGCACAGTGCAGGCACATATCGCATCCAAGATGGTCGCGGTGGGGCTGGTTCAGGCACACTACGTTTTGCACCTCTCAACAGCTGGCCAGATAATGGCAACCTCGATAAAGCCCGCAGATTACTTTGGCCGATCAAACAAAAATACGGTCGTAAAATTTCTTGGGCGGATCTGATGATCCTTACTGGAAACCGCGCCCTCGAAACCATGGGCTTCAAAACCTTCGGCTTCGCTGGTGGTCGCGAAGATGTTTGGCAGCCGGAAGAAGATATTTATTGGGGACCGGAAACCGAATGGTTAGCTGATGAACGATACACCGGAGATCGCGAACTCGAGCAACCGCTTGGAGCCGTTCAAATGGGATTGATTTACGTGAATCCCGAAGGTCCTAACGGCACTCCTGATCCACTCGCCGCTGCCAAAGACATTCGCGAAACATTCGGTCGCATGGCGATGAATGACGAGGAGACGGTCGCGCTCATCGCTGGTGGACATACTTTTGGTAAAGCTCACGGTGCAGCCGATCCGAGCCAATACGTTGGGCCAGAACCAGAAGGTGCTCCGACCGAAGAACAAGGCCTGGGTTGGAAGAATAGTTTTGGCACCGGTAAAGGAGCTGACACGATCACCAGTGGACTCGAAGGCGCATGGACCACAGAACCTGCTAAATGGGATTACAATTATTTCGAAAACTTGTTCGGTTATGATTGGAAACTCACCAAGAGCCCAGCCGGAGCCCAGCAGTGGACTCCACGTGAAGCTGCTGCCGATGGTACCGTGCCAGATGCTCATGATCCGAGCAAACGCCACGCACCGATGATGTTCACCACTGATATAGCTCTGAAAATGGATCCAATCTATGGACCTATTTCGCTACGTTTCCATGAAAACCCAGCCGAGTTTGCCGAGGCTTTCTCCAAGGCTTGGTATAAACTTACCCACCGCGATATGGGGCCGATCACCCGTTGCCTTGGACCGTTGGTGCCGGCTGAAGCTCTACTCTGGCAAGATCCTGTTCCTGCTGTTGATCACGAATTAATCAATGCGCAGGATATCACCGTTCTCAAGCAAACGATACTTGGAAGTGGACTCACCATTTCTCAGCTCGTTTTCACTGCATGGTCATCAGCTGCATCATTCCGTTGCACAGACAAGCGCGGTGGAGCCAACGGTGCCCGAATCCGACTCGCGCCTCAAAAAGATTGGGCCGCAAACGATCCCGAGGCACTAACCAAAGTTCTTCCTGTCCTTGAGAAAGTCCAAGCTAACTTCAACGCGTCTCAAACAGGCGGCAAGAAAGTTTCTCTCGCGGATATCATCGTGCTTGGCGGTTGCGCTGCTGTGGAAGCAGCTGCAAAAAATGCGGGTAACGCGATCGAAGTTCCGTTCACCCCGGGTCGCACGGATGCTTCCCAAGAGCAAACTGATATCGAATCGTTCGCGGCACTCGAGCCCGTTGCAGATGGTTTTAGAAACTATCTAAATCATGCAGCAGTTAGATCATCGGAAGAACTACTCGTCGACCGTGCTCACATGCTCTCACTCACTCCACCAGAAATGTCCGTGCTCATCGGTGGTATGCGTGTGCTGGGTGCGAATGTCGCTCAATCAGAACTCGGAGTGTTCACCAAACAACCCGGAGCGCTCAGCAACGACTTCTTCGTGAATCTTCTCTCGATGGATACGAAATGGGCAAAATCCAAACGTTGTGAGCACTTCTACGAAGGCACCGATTACACCACTGGAGCGCTGAAATGGATGGGCAGTGCTGTTGACCTGCTTTTTGGATCGAATTCGGAACTCCGCGCCATTTCTGAAGTCTATGCTTGTGATGATGCTAAACAGAAGTTCGTTGCAGACTTCGTTGCAGCGTGGACCAAAGTCATGAACCTAGATCGCTTCGATCTGGAAAATTGATTGTTCCATATCACGCCTAAATCATTCAGCGCTATTTAGTTAAAGACCGGAATCGAATGATTCCGGTCTTTTCTTGAAGCCGATTCTTGCCAGTTCCCATCCTCCCAGCCAATCATCCCTTGAGAATAAGCATTCCGCCCTAATCCAATCTATAATCTTACTTTTCTCATGAAATTCGGAATTATCGGTGCCGGCATGATCGGTCACTTTCACGCAAAAGCCATCACCGCGATGGCGGGTGGGGAGCTCCAATCTGTTTTCGACCTACGCCTCGAGGCAGCAGAAAAACTAGCAGCAGAATACGGCGGAAAAGCTTATTCAAATATCGATGAATTTCTTGCTGATCCTGAATTGGAAATTGTTACCATCGGCACGCCTTCGGGGGCTCACCTTGATCCTGCTCTTGCAGCTTTAAAAGCAGGTAAACATGTCATTTGTGAAAAGCCGCTCGAAATCACCACTGAGCGTATTGATCTGCTCATGGCCGCTGCGGATCTACATGGCAAAACGCTTTCCGCTGTTCTCAATCGCCGTTTCCATCGGGGTATGGATGCATTTAAGAAAGCAGCTGACGAAGGTCGCTTCGGCAAACTTACCTCAGCATCGGCCTATGTGAAATGGTATCGCGACCAGGCTTACTACGACTCCGCGGGATGGCGTGGAACTTGGGCACTGGATGGTGGCGGCGCTTTGATGAATCAATCTGTGCACACAGTGGATGCTCTTCTCTATCTCGCAGGTCCTGCGAAGTCCGTTACAGCCGTCACTGCATGTCAGGCACATGAGCGCATCGAGGTAGAAGATAGTATCGTCGCTACCGTTGAGTTCGAAAATGGAGCTCTTGGAGTCATCGAATGTTCAACTTGCACATGGTCCAAAGAGGGACATCCGGCTCGTGTTCAACTCGCAGGCACGAATGGTTCCGTATTCCTTGCAGATGAATCTTTTGAAATGTGGGACTTCAGAGAAGAAAAACCCGAAGACGCAGAGATCAGAAAGACACTCATGAAAGGCCAGGAAGCTGGACTTGGAGCGAACGATCCTACTGCAATCAATTTCTACCAGCACCAACGCAATTTCGAAGAAGTCGTGCAATCGATTCAAGAAGGTCGTCAGTGCAAAACGCATGCTGATGAAGCACGTAAAGCTGTGGCGCTGATCCGTGCGATTTATGAATCTGCGCAGAATGGCGGAAAGAAAGTCGCTGTCTGAGTTGGATATTAGATGAATTTTATAATGAAAAAGCCTCGCACGCGTTGCGGGGCTTTTTTTGTTACAGGAGAGAGGAGAAGCGGGAGGAGAGGAGTTATTTTAAAACAAACTCTAGTAATAATTGCGTCTAGATAACTTAAGTAGACATCAGAAATACCTCCTCATCTTCTCCTATTCCTCCTCTCTCCTGTTAGAAAAAGCGCGAAACATCTTCGTATGGATTTTCTCATTTCCAAATCGGCAAACTAGATGCTGGATTTAAAACTTTTGGCGGCTCGATCGCGAAGGATGCTTTGTCGCCAACTCGATACGAACCGTAAGCAATGGGGACTACCGTGATTTTGAGAGCCTGCTCTTCTTCAATAATGGTCTTTGAAATATGGATCACTGCGGCGCAGTTAGGGTTTTTATTTACCTCAAGAATATCACCCGCTTTGAATTGATAGACGGCCTCACTGTTTTCGGTTGGGAACATGTATTCCATGACCACTGGGAAGCCGATGGACTGGGCGAAATCATCTTGTTTCACCCTCGCCTGAGCCCGGATTACGAATCCTGGATAAAGAAAATCACCCGGTTCTAGCTTGGTTACGTCTGCAACTTCATATTCACCTTCTGCATAAGTCAGTAGCAGGTTTTTATCAAAATTACGCATGTAGTTGCGTAGTAATAATGAGTTTAGTTCGCTGCGCTTATCTTCGTTTAGTCCAAAATATTTACCGTAAAGTTCGGTTGGATTCAGGGCATTTCCGTTAGGAACATCGAGCACGGTGTAGCGCTTGAGTTCGGGAAGCCTGCCAAGCTTTTTAAGTATCGCGTAGTTCCGAGGGATTTCGGGATTTCCGAAAACATATAAGCAGAAAGCCCAGCTAATCACTGCGAATGATCCAGCTAAAATATTCGCAAGCATCCACCAATAATAAGCGGGCCTTGAAGGTTCGAGTTCTTCACTCTGAGGGTTTCGACTTTGTGACACGAGAACTAAGCCGCGCCTCCCTCGCCACAAGTTTCGCCATCATTCGCAGCGCTACCTTCTGATTCATCATCCGGCTCGAATGATGTTCCACATCCGCAAGAACGCCGTGCTTTTGGATTGTGAATTTTAAATCCAGCATCCGTCAGATCATCCGAGTAATCGATCTCACAACCGCGCAATTTATCAAAACTATCTGCAGCGATGATAACTCGTGCATCGCCTTGCTCGACGACTTCGTCTCCTGCTTCTGGCTCCGCCACTTTCATTTCATACTGCCAACCCGCACAGCCACCTTTGCTAACGCCAAGCCGCAAACCAGCTGTCGGCGATGCCGACTTGCTTTTCAACAAGGACACAAGTTCTGCACCTGCTTTGTCAGTGATTTGGATCATGCTAGAAAGGTAACTGCTCAACGCGAACTTGAAACTCCAAATTTTATCGAAGCTTTAGAATCAAACCACAGATGGAGACGGATGAACGCAGATAAAAGATGAGTAAAATAGGGTGAATGTTCTGATTAAAATTTACCCCATGAACGTCCATCTGAGTTCATCTACGGTTCGATTCCATTCCTTGAACTCCGTGCTTTCCGTGGTTAAAATCTTTATCTCAAAGCTGGAACAAATCATCCGCAGGCGTCTTGCCCATGGACATTTGTGCCTCGCCGTTGTTTGCGAGGTGAACCAAGCAGTGATAAACCGATTCTGGATCGGCATCGACTTCGAAGGCGACCTGTTCGGCATTCTTCGCCTCAGAAACCAAGCGGCCGCGAACGAGGCCGAGTAGATCGAGGAAAATGACAGCGGCTGCTTTACCTGCCTCAACGCCTGGTTGGTGGTAGGCGTTGATGTTGACCAAGGATGCGTAGAAGGAAACGGCGCGCTCGAACAATGCGATCAATATCCCAAGAGTGAATGGCGTGACTTCGAAAATCGAAATCGTGAGAGATTTCCGACCATTTTCATAAAGCGCATTACGGGTGCCGCGAAGGAAGCCCTGCAAGTAGTCTTGGCTGGTATTTCCAGGGTCGACCTCAATCGATTTGCCCTGACGACCATGGCGAACCTCGATGAATGTCGCGAAGAAATTATTCACGCCCTCACGGAGTTGCTGCACGTAGGCGTGCTGATCAGTCGAGCCTTTATTGCCGTAGACCGCGATCCCTTGGTTCACCGTATTGCCCGCGAGATCTTTTTCTTTACCCAAAGATTCCATCACGAGCTGCTGAAGATACTTGGAAAATAACACGAGCGAATCTTTGTAAGGAAGAACGACCATGTCCTTTTCACCGCGTCCTTTCGTTGCGCTGTGCCATGCAATCGCAAGCTGCATCGCTGCATTTTTCGCAGCATCGCGAACACGAGTTTTTTCATCCATCGCTGCTGCGCCAGCGAGCATCGCATTGATATCGAGACCTTGCAGAGCGGCGGGCACGAGGCCGACGGTTGAGAGCACGGAAGTGCGTCCGCCAACCCAATCTTCCATCGGGAAACAAGTGATGAAACCTTGCTCCTTTGCATAACGATCCAGCTTTGAGCCTTCCCCCGTCACTGCGACAGCATGCTTTCCGAAATCGATTCCGGCTTTATCGAAAGCGGCTTTCGCTTCCAGCATGCCGTTGCGGGTTTCAGGAGTGCCGCCGGATTTTGAAATGACCAATACAAGTGTCTCAGCGAGTTTCAAAGTCGCGAGCGTTTCATCGATGCCTTGTGGATCTGTATTGTCTAAAAATGCGAGGGGCAGCTTGGCTTTTTGGCCTATGGCTTGGGAAACCAATTGTGGGCCGAGGGCTGAGCCGCCGATGCCAATCAGGAGCACTTGCTTGAATACTCCGCCCGCTGGTGTGCGGACTTGGCCAGTGTGGACTTGTTCAGCGAATTTCTTCAAAGCTTTGAGTGGCTCAGTGATTTGAGCTTTGATCTCGGCGCTTGGAGCGATCTCAGGTTTGCGCAGCCAGTAATGGCCAACCATACGACCTTCATCCGGATTTGCGATTGCACCGCTTTCCAATGCTGCCATGTCGTCGAACGCCTTGGCGATTTTGTCTTTCAGTGCGTCTCTCTCGTCCTGCTTCACATCCATCAAAGATAGATCCAAAGAGAATCTAAGATCCTCGTATCTTACCAAACTTTCGTTGTATTCTTTCCAGCTCATTGTGTTCGTTCGTATTTAAAAGGATTAGAAGTTTAAGATCGACTTCACGGGATGCGCCCCAAGTTTTTCTCTTCCGTTGAGAAATGAAAGCTCGATTAAAAAAGAAATCGCGATGATATCCGCGCCGAGTCCTGAAAGTAATTCCACTGCTGCCGCAGCCGTTCCACCCGTCGCCAATAAGTCATCGACAAGCAAGACCCTCTCACCCGGCTTCACCGCGTCTTCGTGAATCTCCACGACTGCCTCACCATATTCCAAAGCGTAGGCCGCTTCTATGCATTTCCATGGGAGCTTACCTTTTTTCCTCACCGGCACAAAACCCACGTTCAAGCGATCTGCCACGGCAGCAGCGAAAATAAATCCGCGAGCATCGATTCCCACAATTTTATCAACCTTCACTCCTTCGGCTGATGCGCAGAGCAAATCGATGGCAGCACGGAATAGCTCGGCATTCGCCAAAATTGGCGTGATGTCTTTGAAGACGATCCCTTCTTTGGGAAATCCTTGGACATCCCGAATCGCATTTCTAAGCCGCTCAACCATTTCCAACCCTCACCTCCCAGCCGCCCCGAATCAAGACCTGAGAGCGGAAGTCAAAATAAAATAAACCGCCATACCTGCCAGACATACAATTGATTCCAGAAGGGGTTTTGAAGACTTTTGCTATCCTTTGTCATTCTCCCTCAATCCATCCCCTTTTTACAATCTTTGTCCTGCCCACGACAAAGATTGTACCGAGAGGTTTCTTCTCAATCACTGGGCATGCAATCGTTACTCATCCTCATCCTTGGCGCCTTTGACGCGGACTTTTCCGCGCAGCTTGGCTTCGATGAAATGATCGATATCGCCGTCCATCACATCCTGGATGTTGCCTGATTCCTCGCCGGTGCGGAGATCTAAGACTTTCTGATATGGCTGAAAGACGTAGGAGCGAATCTGACTTCCCCATGAAACATCGCTTTTTTCGCCGTAAGCAGCTTCAGCTTCGGCAGCGCGTTTGTCCTCTTCGATTTGGAAAAGTTTTGCTTTCAGGATTTGGTAGGCGAGTTCCTTGTTGGCTCCCTGAGTCCTGGATGCTGTGGATTTGATTAGGATTCCTGAAGGAAGGTGGCGTAGTAATACTCCAGTCTCGACCTTGTTGACGTTTTGTCCGCCCTTGCCGCCGGAGCGCATGGTGCTGATCTCCACATCTTTATCGTTGATCTCGATCTTGATCTTATCATCGACCTCTGGTGTGGCATCGATCGATGCGAAAGAGGTGTGCCGTTTGCCAGCAGCGTCGAATGGCGAGATACGCACGAGGCGGTGAACACCACGTTCGTTTTTGAGAAAGCCGAAGGCGTTCTCGCCGGTGATCTTGATGGTTGAGGAGCGAAGGCCTGCACCATCGCCATCTTCCCAGTCGAGGGTTTCGACCTTGTAGCCCTTGCTTTCTGACCAGCGGGTATACATGCGGTGAAGCATTTGCGCCCAGTCACAGGCCTCGGTACCACCGGCGCCGGCTTGGATCACGAGGTAGCAGTTGGCTTCATCGTTGGGTCGATTCAAAAGCGTAAGGAGTTCAAATTCACGGATGTCCTTTTCAAGCTTAGCTGCTCCAGCGATGGCTTCCTTTGCTAGATCCTCGTCATCAAATTCTTTAGCTAGGGATACGCCCTCGATCACGTCCTTGCAACGTCCTTCAAGCCCGATAAAACTCCCCAGCTTTTTTTTCAACCCAGCTGCTTCCTCGGAAATTTTCCTAGCTTTATCAGGATCGTCCCAAAAGGCTGGAGCTCCCATCGCTTCTTCAAGCGTCTGGATCTTATTTTCTAAAACGGGAACGTCAAAGATACCTCCTGAGTTTTGATAGGCGGCCCGAAATGCCGTCCGTATCAAGCGCCAGGAGGTCAGCGGTAGGAAGTGTGGACATGAGAGCCGAGAACAAATCCCAACCAGGGCAAGCGAGCAAGGATAAAGAAGATATACTCCATTCTCGGGTGAAGATTAAACGGAGGGTCGGAGGCACGGAGATAACGGAGGTGAGTAAAGACCTA
The DNA here is from genome assembly GCA_044375585.1 of Luteolibacter sp. Lineage (GTDB taxonomy): Bacteria > Verrucomicrobiota > Verrucomicrobiia > Verrucomicrobiales > Akkermansiaceae > Luteolibacter. The sequence continues at coordinate 6,563 of JBILMI010000020.1, read as the reverse complement.
AGACAGAAAAATGAGGGCAGAAAAATGAAGATATTTAACCACGAATTACTCGAATAACACGAATGATTGCTGATAAATTGCCATCTCGAATATTCATCAGCAAATTATGTTCATATTCGTGTTATTCGAGTAATTCGTGGTTAAAATCATATCAACCCCAGCTATTCCTCTTATTTTTCTACCCAAAATTTTTCTGACGGAAATCCCAACCACCCTTCACTCCGTTTTCTCCGTTTTCTCCGCTTCTCCGTTTAAATCTTCCAGCAGTCCTCGAAAATAGAAATTTGAATTTTGAAAAAGGCAACTTAGCATCACCGGACTATGAGTCACAAAATCGTTCCTACTATTTCTTCCGGCACCGCCGGTCCGCTTGGTGTTCTTCACTTGCCACGTCTTTGGCAAAAGATGTCCCTCGGGGCTGTAGGCAAACTTGCTGATGGCTATAAAAACTGCGGCCCTGGTTATGACCTGATGGTGCTTGATGCGATCGGCGTGAATCATGACGCATTGATTAGCTTCGTCGAATCATCAAAGCCAAATTACGTGGAGTTCGAAAAGTTTATTGCTGAGAACGCGACCAAGCTCAACGAGGCTTCCATTGCCGAAATCAACGGAGCGGTTGCTGGTTATCAACACAAAGACGAAACCCGCCAATCCATCCTTGCTGCCGTAGGTCTTCCGGATGGAAAACCCACCGATGCCGTCAACCTGAACAACCTTGACGACTGGCAGGAATTCCACGCTTCGGAAATCGCTTAAGCGAATTTAATAGGCCGTGGGCTTGTTTGAGCATTTTTCTACAGGGAGGGAGGAGAACCGGAGGATAGAAAAACGATCAATTTAAAATTCTAAACCTCAAAACAGAACCTGAGTTCCTCGCAAGCGCTATGAACGTTACATCTTTTTTAGGATTTAGAATTTTATATTTCACTCTTGCGCCTCTTCTCCTGCTTCTCCTCTCTCCTTGTTCAAAATAAGCCCGCACCTATCTCAAACTCTGAAACCTCTCAACCCCCAGCTTGATTCCCTCAGCTTTATGCAGGGTTTCTTGGTATTCCTGTTCAGGAATTGAATCCGCCACAATCCCCGCGCCGACTTGATAACTGAGGTTATTCCCATCGCGGACCAAAGTTCGGATCGCGATATTGAATTCGCTTTCGCCATTGAAACCCAGCCAACCGATCGCTCCGCAATAAACACCGCGTGGCCGTTGCTCAAGTTCCTGAATGATTTCCATCGCGCGTTTTTTTGGCGCGCCGGTAATGCTACCTCCGGGAAAACAAGCAGCGAGCGCGCTCAGCGCATCTTGCTCTGAGCGGAGAGCTCCTCGTATAGTGGAAACCAAATGATGCACTTGTGCGAGGCTTTCTAACTCTAACATACGGCTTACCTCAACGCTTCCGAAGTCACATACCTGGCCTAAATCATTGCGTAATAAATCCGTGATCATCACTAACTCAGAGATTTCTTTCGGAGAAGTTTGTAACTCCACCGCCGATCGTCTGTCTTCATCGGAATCACTGAATCTCGGGCGCGTTCCTTTGATGGGTCGTGTCTCAATTCCTCTTCCTGATACCTTCAAAAATAATTCTGGAGAGCTACTTAAAATTTCTTTCTCGTCCAGAGACATCCATGCGGCCATAGGGGCCGGCGTCGCGTCGCGTAACATTTCATAGAGTGCCAACAAGGATCCCTCGCCGCATACCTCTGCCTCAAATGCCTGTGCGAGATTCACCTGATAAATATCTCCTGCAGCAATCCATTCCTTTACACGCTCCACTGATCTAACAAAATCTTCTCGCTTGGTTTGTGGAGTGAAACTTTCGGGACAAGCGGAACTCGGTAATGGTTCACCGAGTTTTTCCGACAACTCGCCGACCTCCCACCAATCCCCATTCTGCTCATCACGAATCAGCATTTCACGATACTCGCCAAACACAAATTTCCCCTCGTAAGTCACCCAACCGCACAGCCCGCCTTGCGGAAATCCCTGATCACCGGAGGTTCTCGCGTTTCGGCGTAAACTTGTGCGCAGTAATTCCAGATCGACCTCTGAAAATATGTCTCCCGTGAAAATTTCGGTCGGTTGTGCAGCGATCACGGAGCAGGCTCGGCCCCAACCACTTGGGATATTTCCAACCGTATCAAAAAAGACCAAACCACCCAGCCACTCCAGACGCTTGGCAACATCCATTGCCTCCATGCCATCCAAGCGATGCGCCCTGCGCAAAACGTTTACCTGAGTTTCCACGTCCTGAATCTTGACCAATACTTGGCATCGCTCAACCCCAAAGATTTGGTGGGACAGGTAGGACGTAATCGTACACTCCGATATGTCGGGGCCCTACCTTTTTCTCAGACCAGCGTCTTCAAAATCAGCTTTTGAAGCTGCATCCGATATTGCCTCGGTGTCATGCCTTCGATTTCTGGAAGCGTTTTCCGAAATCACTGGCGTCGTAAAATCCGGTTAAACTGACTTTCCGAGTAATGACACGTCGCGGCGAGCTTCGCGGTGGTTAGGAATGAGTTGAGTCCCGCGTGGATCAGCTTGAGGGCGGGCTCGATCCTCGCGAAGGGCTCCACCATGCCTTTCGCATTGCAAATTTCATACATCACCCCGGCGATTCCAGAGATCTCGCCAGCGTCATCATGAGTTGGGATTTTGTCAGAAATACAACAGCGCAGTAAGCCTTTTGCCCCGGGAACCAGCCAAATCCGGTTTGTGGCGGGTTTTCCAATTTCCATGATTTTTTTCTATCCTCCGAACGATATCTGATTGCGATTGTAACATGGAAAGATTTAATTAGCAGAGGTAGTATACTTTTAAGACCATGCGTTGGCTTCCTTTACATTTTCTTATCGTCATTCAATCCGCCTCGCTAGCAGGAGAAATCGATTTCACAACGCAGATCCAGCCGATTTTATCGGAAAATTGTTACGCGTGTCACGGCCCAGACGAATCGAAAATTGAGGGCGGCTTACGTTTGGATGTTCAGGAACTTGCCTTCAAAGGTGGCGATAGCGGCAAGGCAATCGTGCCAGGCGATGCTAAAGCGTCTGGGATCATGGAGCGAATCATGCACACGGACCCTGAAGAGGTCATGCCGCCGCCGGAGAAAAAGAAACAGTTACCCCCTGAAAAAGTGAAACTCATCCGTGACTGGATTAACCAAGGTGCAAAGTGGGGCACGCATTGGGCATTTGAAACACCCGAGCGTCCGCCGGTGCCGAACGTGAAAAACAAGGCATGGGTGAAAAATACTATCGATGCCTTTGTGTTAGAAAAATTGGAGAGCCAGAAATTATCTCCCGCACCCAAAGCGAATCCCGCAACCTTGCTGCGTCGCTTGTCGTTGGACTTGATCGGTCTGCCGCCGACACTAGAAGAACTTGCTGCGAAAGGAGATGTGGAAAAAGAAATCGACCGCTTGCTAGCTAGTCCACATTTCGGCGAACGCTGGGGACGTGAGTGGTTAGATGCTGCGCGTTACGCCGATTCTGCGGGCTACGAAAAAGACTTGCCGCGTTATCATCACATGTATCGCGACTGGGTGGTCTCCGTGATGAATGAAAACATGCCTTACAATGATTTTATCGTTAAACAAATCGCCGGGGATCTTTTACCAAACGCCACTCAAGACGACCGCATCGCCACCGGATTTTTACGCAACTCCATGGTCAACGAAGAAGGCGGAGCCAAGCCCGAGCAGTTCCGCGTTGAGGGGATTTTTGACCGCATCGATGCGATTGGAAAATCGACGCTCGGCCTGACCGCACAATGCGCGCAGTGCCACACCCACAAATACGATCCGCTCACCCACGATGAGTATTATGGGATGTTCGCGTATCTGAACAACATCAGCGAAACATCAATCGCGGCCTACACGCCTCATGAGAGAAAATCGGCTGATGATTTACTAAAACAAATCGGCGCAATCGATCAAAACATCCGCAAATCGTCATCCGAAGTTGAGGAAAAATACCAAGCATGGCAGCGTGAAATGCTAGCTCTGCCGCGGACCGAATGGGAAGCGCTTGAGCTTTATCAACTTGGTGATTCGGGACAGAAATTTTGGCCGCTAGCAGATAAGTCTGTCATCAATATGGGCTACGCCAACACTCGTAGCGATGAGTCGTTCACCAGCTCATCTGATTTGACTGTGATCCGTTCTGCCCGTCTTGAGGTGATGAATGATCCTTATCTACCGATGAATGGGCCGGGTAGATCCACTCGTGGAACGGGTGCATTGACTGAGTTCAATTTAAAAGGAGGTAAAGAAGCGACAAGAACCGAGAAGCTGAAATTTAAAAACCCAGTGGCAAGTGTGAATCCTCCAGTAGTTCCATTGGATCCGAAACGATTCCCTAACAATGCGGAAGCCAAGCCGTATGATAAGCGCACGGGACCAGTGGCATTTGCTTTGGATGGTGATAACAAAACGGCATGGACACATGAGCGAGATCCGGCACGCAACAACGATCCCGCCGTGCTGACTTTTGAATTGGAGCAACCGTTGGAAGGAGAGGGGAAAACCTATTTCAATTACACGCTTTCGTTAAATCACGGTGGCTACATTTCCGATGACAACATGACCTATAACTTGGGTCGGGTCCGTTTGTCGGTTTCGTCATCTTTACCTAACGCGCTAGATCAGTTGCCACCGCTCGTTTTTGAAGCGTTAGAAGCGCCTGCGAAGGATCGCACCGAGCAACAAGAAGCTCGCTTGTTTGCGCATTGGCGCGAAAACCAGACAGAGTTTTCCGAGCAGTCCAAGGAGATCGAAGCGCTTTACGCAAAAGTCCCACTGGCAACATGGGCCTTGGTGGCGGCTGAATCTAAAACCCCGTGTGAGACGCGCTTGTTCGAGCGTGGTGAGCAAACCCATCCCAAACACGTGGTCAAACCTCACGTCCCGGCTTTCCTGCATCCACTCCCGCCCGGCGATCCTGAATCCCGCCTGACGTTTGCGAAATGGTTGGTCGATCCGAAATCTCCCGTCGCATCACGTGTCTTCGTGAACCGTGTGTGGCAAGCCTATTTCGGAATAGGTTTGTTAGAAACTTCCGATGATTTCGGACACCAAGCGGCGCGTCCCTCGCATCCGGAATTGCTGGACTGGCTCGCTTGTGAGTTCGTGGAAAGCGGATGGGATATGAAACACCTGCATCGTCTCATCACCACCAGCGCGACTTATCAGCAAGAATCACTGGCGACTGAGAAACAGCGTGATCTCGATCCGAAAAACCGTCTTCTAGCGAGAGGCTCGAGATTCCGCGCTCCTGCCGAAACCGTGCGCGACATCCAACTCGCGACTTCAGGATTGTTAAATGCATCGCTGGGTGGCCGCAGTGTTTACCCGCCCGCACCGGATTACCTTTTCCAACTCCCCGCTTCCTATGGGCCGAAAACCTGGATCGTCGAAAAAGATTCCCAGCGCTACCGCCGTGCGCTCTACACCTTCCGTTTCCGCTCCGTGCCATACCCGATGCTGACCACTTTCGATGCGCCAAATGGTTCGGTTTCCTGTGTGCGTCGCACGCTTTCCACCACCCCGCTGCAAGCATTGGTTACGCTCAATGAACAGGTTTCAGTCGAAGCAGCCCTCGGTCTCGCGCATCGGATGCTGACGGATTCGGGTAGCTTGGAAGAAAGGATTTCTCTTGCGTTTCAACGCTGCACCGCACGCGTACCGGATGCGGATGAGATTGCCGCGCTGAAATCTCATTATGAGTCGTCCCTGTTGACCGATCGCGAACAAATGAAGATTTTGTTAGAAAATTACAAGCCGGTCACTATCGATCTTTCCGCGCATCCCATCGATCAACTCGCCGCGGCTACTGCGGTATCGCGGGTGCTGTTGAACCTTGATGAAACCATCACCAAGAATTAAATTCCAAATTTCAAATCTCAAACTTAGAGAAAAAGATCCACTTATTCCCATGCAATTACCATTTTCCACTCTTGCTGACACCCAACGCTCTTTCTCGCGTCGTTGGTTCCTGAAAGATTGTGGCCTGAGCTTGGGCTCGATCGCTCTCACTTCGATGCTCGGTAAAGGCTCAGCATCCGCGGCACAGGTTTTGGTAAATCCACAAATACCCAAAGCCCCGCATTTTCCCGCAAAGGCAAAAAATGTAATTTTCTTATTCATGGGCGGCGCACCAAGTCACATCGATCTTTTCGATAACAAGCCCGTGTTGCGGAAACTGAACGGCACAAATCCGCCGCCGGAATTGTTGAAAGGTTATCAATCCGCTTTCATCCGTCCGGAGAACAAACTGTTAGGTTCTAAATTTGGTTTCAAAAACTACGGCAAGTGTGGCATGGAAATGACGGACATTTTGCCACACATCGGTTCGTGCGCGGATGATATATCGCTGATCCGCTCCATGCACACGGATGCGTTCAATCATGCTCCGGCGCAGATTCTCATGTCCACCGGCTCACAGCAGTTCGGTCGACCTTCTCTGGGTTCATGGGTTTCTTATGGCTTGGGTTCGGAAAATCAAAACTTACCCGGTTTCGTGGTTCTTTCTTCAGGAAAAAAAGGCCCGTCTGGAGG
>JBILMI010000141.1:0-6038 GCA_044375585.1 Luteolibacter sp. | reverse complement strand
CAGATGACTTGAATGGCGATGAAAGTTCCGACAGGAATCTGCCACGGCATATAGAACGGCGGTTGGCCGTTTTCGATGGCTCCCATGGCGAAAGCGGAGGTGGCAAGCAGACCTAACCCAAAGCCGATGATGCCCACGGTGAGTGCCTGAAAGATAAGCATGATGCTCAGGCGAAAATTCGACATGCCCATGGCTTTCAGAGCTCCCAAATGTTTTAGATTATCTAACACAAAAGCGTAGAAAGTCTGACAGGAAATGGCGACGCCGACGATAAAGCCGATCACCACTGTGGTGCCGAATGAAATCGGGATTCCCGTATTTCCCACATACCACCAGACAGTGGAGGTATTGAAATCGCCATAATATTTGCCATTAGGCGTCACGTGATCGAGCTGATTTGGGCCGAAGCCTTCGTTAACAAATGCGCGGAGATCCGTCGTTTTTTCGATCTCTGCGGCGGCTTCGCTCGCGGTCATGCCATCGATGGGAGCTGCGATCACGGCGGTGAGCATTTTGCGTGAGCCCGGGGTGTAGAGAAGTGCTCGCTCATAGGTAGTCCAGATATAAGGGCCACCCGTGAACGAGCGCATGGCATGACAGATCCCTACAACGCGAGCCTCTACATCATTGATTTCAAATTGATCGCCGATTTTGATTTTTTTCGAAGGATCACTTGGGTCCGAGGACAGCCGAGTGGTGGCGAGTTCGTCGATGACGACGGTATTAGGCAAACGCAGGTCTTCGAGATTTCCCTCGATCATCCGCCCCGGCGCGCCTGCCAGGGAAGCCGCATCGATGCCTAACAGTTGGATCGTCTTGAAACTGCCATCGGCAAGACGAACACGCTGCAATCCCGAGAAAAGCGGCATCGCCCATTTGACCGCCGAAACCGAGCGCACACGCGCAACATCCGTGTCGCGCATCGGGTTGGTTTCGTTGATTTGTTCGACTCGCTCTTCAACGACGTAGATCGGGGCTGCGACGTTTTTCAAAGTCGAGGTCGTCCAAAGCATGAGTCCGCAGAAAACCGATGTCTGCTGAACAATCAGAAAAGTGGCAAAGAACAAGCCTGCGACGAGCATTAGGTATTTGGCAGTATCGCCAAAAAGCATTTTGAGAGCGAGGCCGATCATGCGAGTGGATAAACAAGAGCTAAAATCCGCGATTCGGATGAAACATCTTACTCACGAACGCTCCCCCCGCGCAACCCGCAACATGGTTTCTGAGCATTTTGTGATGAGAGCGGTTGGATAGGGATAGGTCACAGCGTAGAAAAATCGCCACAGCGTTCCAAACCAACCGCATCATAGATGACGTAGAGCGCTAGGTTCATTTTTGTAGAATAAATCCTCAGCTTGCACGGAGAAGGGAACAATCAGGGCGAATCATTTAGTGAGGAGCTTCATGATTGAGGGAGAGTGTTCCCATTCAAACGTCCCTATCATTCAGCTCACGAGCCTCCACATCTAGGCAGAAGGTCATTCTTTTAACTCACCGCTTCCGATCATATTTATCTGCAAGTTGTTTCCAAAAATTTGGGAATTCTTTCATGGCATCACGACGGGTGGTTTGCACAATATGGCTGCGGTCCGGACTACCTATCTCATTCATGCCGAACAGTTCGAATTTGCCGGCGTGGCCGTCTTCTTGCCGACCCATCACGCCGTAAACGTAACCCGTGCGCGCGTCCATGCAGAGCACGGTGAGCTGGGTGTCCTGCTTCCGAACACCCGCATCCAAAATCCCAAGGGTTGCGATTCCTAACAGAGACAGCGAATCATCGGATTGTGTTTCTTGATCGCACACTACCAGCACATCAAGCCCCAGAAAGCGCGTGTCTTTGATCAGCTTGGCGCGTTTTGCGAGCACATCGTTGATCTGATAGTAATCGCTTTCGGAAACAAATGCATCGATGTTTTGGATCGATTTAATCTGTCCCTCGGATTTGAGTTGTTTGCTCGCATCTGAAAAATCTAACGAATTGGTTCGTCCTGTCCTCACCACTCCGATTTTTGACGGTGTGCGCAGGGCGGGTTTTCCGCTCACGCTCGGAACGCCGGACATTTTGGATATTTGTTGGCTGGAGGTGACGGGGGTGGTCATCTCGTAGCTGCCGCAGGACGCGAGAAACAGGCAGGAAAGAGCTAACGATGAGTTACAGAACACTTTGAGAGTTGGTTTGGTTTTCATGACGGCCAAAGAAATCTCATTTTCTGCGTGATTAATCCAATCGATGATTCTAATGCTTTGATCAGAAATTCTGATGGAAACTTTCCCATGGTATGCGACCGAGTTGTTTCTCCAGGTCTGTGAAGCTGGCGGCTTGTCCGCTGCATCGCGCTTTGGAAAAATTGGCATTTCCCAGCCAGCGCTCAGTGCACAGATGATGACTTTGGAGCAATATCTCGGAAAAAAAATCTTTCACCGCAAGCCCTTTGAGCTAACTGCGGAGGGTAAAATTTTTCTCGAAGAAGCTTTGCGCATGCGAGCCCGCATGTCGCTGATCCGCGACTCCTTGGCAGACGAAACCGAGCGACCGTTGCGCATCGCCGCATCCGACGTGATCATCCGCGATCATTTGCCCGCCCTGCTGAAACAAATGGATGCCGCCACGCGCACCAGACTCATTTTGCAAGAGGCGCAGTCCCAAGATCTGGCTGGGCTTGTGCGCCATGGAGATGTGGATCTAGCCATCGGTTTGCTCTCGCGTCATGTGCCTTCGAGCGCTTCACCCCTCGTGGAAAAAATCGGCGAATTGCCCATTTTGCTTTTGGTTCCACCCAAATACGCAGCGACCGTGAAAAGCTGGGAGGATTTCGTTCAGCTCCAACGTCAGGGGGAAAAACTAGGCTTGGTCAGTTTGTCCCAAGCCAATCTCGTGATGCGGCACATCACCACCTCGCTGCGCCGCGTGGGCATCGAGTGGTTGCCCACGCTTGAAGTTTCATCCATCGGCCATGTGCCCGCTTATGTGGATCTGGATTTTGGCTTCGGATTCGGGTTCGCCATTCCCAATGCGGAGGCGAATAAAAATAACCCGTTCATCATTCAGCCACCATTTGAAGCCCTGCCGCCCTTGAACCTAGTCGTCTGGCATGGGGAATCGCTCGATCCCTCCGCTGCACGATTGCTTGATCTGATCCGCCGCTACGCCGAGCGGCTGTTGCGATCGGCCTGATATCTACCAGAATCCGTATGCGTTTCTTCTTTTAATCATCCATCGAGATTGCCAGATTCCCTCGCAGGTTGCGCGCAACCCAGCATGTTTTCCAAACAATAAGAAATCCAAAAACAAAAACCTAGATGAGCGACCACGACAATCCGTTTAACGAGCCATTGCCAAAAACCCTCCCTGACCGCCGACTCATTCTGTTCGCAGGTGTGATGCTTATGGCGAGTTTAGGCTCCGTTTATGCATGGAGCTTTTTCACGAAACCCTTGCAAGCAGCGTATCACTGGAGCAACTGGCAGACTTCGTTGGTCTTCAGTCTCGCGGTGGCGGGTCTTGGTTTTACGGCACTTTATACCGGTCCGCTGGTCGCGAAGCTGGGTGGACGTCGGCTCATGAAACGCTCGGCGGTGTTTTTTGTCTCTGGCTATCTACTGGCAGCACTCGGGTTATATTTGGGATCGGGAGTGATTGGAGACATCAAAACCCCATGGGTCAGTTGGTTAAGCTTCGTCATCCTTGCTTTGGGATACGGAGTGATCGGCGGCATTGGTCTCGGGACGGGTTATCTAACCGCTGTTTCGACCATCGCTGGCTGGTATCCTGATAAAAAAGGTTTCGCCACCGGAATGATCGTGATGGGTTTTGGAATCGGAGCCTTATTCATGAGTAAAGTGTCCGCACCGATCGCGATGAAAATTTCCTCAGGAGATGTGGCTGGCGCGTTTCTTGTCATCGCCGTCGTTTACGGTGTCATCATGACCCTAGCATGTCGGCATATCTTCAGCCCGCATGCCGCTCTCTCAAATAAACACGTAGCAACCGTTGCAGATACTTACGAGCATTTGCCGAATGTTCGCATACGCTTATGGTTCACTTGTTTCACCTACAGCTTGGCGGGACTTGGGATCATCAGCCAGCTTTCACGCTTGATGCAGGATGTCTCAAAAACGGCGGATCCGACTCTTGGTGTCGAGACGCTCGCGGCAGCTGGAGCGACTTTGATCGCGATCGCTTCCTTGGGAAATAGTGTTGGGCGTTTGATCTGGGCCTGGCTCTCGGACCATTTCGGCAGGGTTAATATTTTCGTCGCCTTGCTTGGCACTGCCGGCATCGTTTATCTCATCCTACCTCACGCGAGTTCGCCAATGCTCTTTAGCGTTTTGATCTGCTTCGTAATCGCTTCTTACGGCGGTGGATTCGGCACGATCCCTTCTTTGATTAGCGATCTCTATGGATCGAAACGCATGTCCTCATTGCATGGCTTAGCGCTTACGGGTTGGGCAACAGCGGGGCTTATCGCACCGCCGTTTTTTGGATTTCTTTATGATAAAGTCCCCACCCAAGCTGCAACCTACGCGTATTACATCTGCGCTGGATCTTTGTGTGCTTCGATGATTTTGGTGTTTTCCGTCAAGAAACTCCACAAACATTGCACCGCACCCGCCGTGCCGAATGACAAGGCGAATTGATCCTTTCTAGATATCCTGTGGACTCGACAAATGGTCATCCTGGGTTAACTATGTTCTCATTATGAAATGGCTGCTTTATATCGGATGGTTGCTGGGTGTATCTTCACTCAACGCGCAAACCACCTCCGAGAAGCAACCTATCAAGCTGGAAGATATTCAGCGGCTTTTAAAAGATAAGAATATCGATCTCTCGAAACTGAAGCATCTGGTCGGCGAGGCTGATACAAACAAACTTTTCTATTTCCCCACTCATGACGAGCCGGCGACTCCTGAAAAGTGGGGTTTTAGTTATGAGGATGTGGATTTCAAATCCGCAGATGGCACACATCTTCATGGTTGGTTTCTGAAAGCCAAAGGCAACAAACCGAAGGGCACCGTGGTTTTCTCACACGGCAACGCAGGTTCACTTGGTTATCATTTGGGATTTGTCACATGGTTGGCTGAAGCTGGGTATCAAGTATTCATGTATGATTATCGCGGCTTTGGAAAATCCGGTGGCGTGCTCAACCGCGATGGCATGGTGCAGGATGTGAAGGCCGCATTCGCATACGTCTCACAACGCAAGGACGTGCATCAGGATAAAATCATTTCTTATGGCCACAGCCTAGGCGGCGCAAAATCCGTTGCTGCACTTGCGGAAGTTCGGCCTGCTGGACTCAAGGCGATCGTGATCGATAGCGCTTTCTCCTCGTATCAAGCCATGGCGAGACTGGCCGCAGGTGATCTCGGAGCCGAACTGATCTCCGACGAATTTTCACCCAAAGATTACATCTCAAAAATCACCGGCACGCACTTATTGGTCGTTCATGGCGCGAAAGATCCGGTCGTGCCTTTTGCCCAAGGCAGGCAACTCTTCGATCTCGCAAACGAGCCAAAGACTCTATTCCATGTCAAAGAAGGCCATCACGGCGATTGTCTTTCGCGGGATAATGGAGCGTATCGGAAAAAAATGCTCGCTTGGCTGGACAGCGTGATTTGAGAAGTGCCTGATTGCTGTTTTTCCTTTGTTTCACTCTTTGACAATCTCGCCGAGGGCTATCACTCTCCCTGCGATTCAATTTTAGAAACATTATGGCTTACGATCTCATTGTTATTGGTGGCGGCCCTGCCGGATATGTCGCTGCAATCCGCGCGGCTCAACATGGAAAAAAGGTTGCCTGCATCGAAGCAGACCGCGCTGGTGGAACCTGCCTCAACTGGGGTTGTATCCCAACCAAAGCTCTCCTCAAAAACGCCGAGCTCTATCAAACACTCACACATAAAGCTGGCGAAATGGGTCTCAAAATCGAAGGGCTGTCCTACGATTGGTCGGCTGTGATTGGCCGCTCACGTAAAGTTTCCGACAAGCTCGCTGGTGGCATCGAATTCTTATTTAAGAAAAACAAAGTCGACTACAT
>JBILMI010000140.1:0-6073 GCA_044375585.1 Luteolibacter sp. | reverse complement strand
TGAAAATCCGATTACGGGAGAAGTGATCGATCACGTTGGGGGTCTTCCGGATCTCACCGCTCGCGTTATCCGTGCGATCGGCACGCCCACACATCGCTTCCAAGAAGACGCCCTCCGCCTGCTGCGCGCGGTGCGATTTTCTACCACTCTCGGATTCCCTATCGAACCTAACACACTCGCGGCAATCAAAGACAACGCTCATCTGTTAGATAAAATTTCACCAGAAAGAATCCGCGATGAGTTTTCGAAAATCATCATATCTTCCAACCGTCGCACAGGCCTCGAGTTAATGTTGGAGACTGGTTTAATCTCCCACTTCATTCCGGAAGTCATACCGCTCATCGGCTGCGAGCAACCGCCGCAATGGCATCCGGAAGGCGATGTCTATGTTCACACCTGCATCATGTTAGAAATGCTTGAGGTTGATGCGCCACTCACCCTATGCCTCGCAACGCTACTTCACGACATCGCCAAGCCTCCCACCCAAACGACTGATCCAGATGGACGCATTCGTTTCAACGGACACGATACCCTCGGCGCGGAAATGGCTGAGACGATTTTGACTCGTTTAAGATATTCGAACGCTGTCATCCGCGATGTCGTGCACATGGTCTCGCGGCACATGCAGTTCATGAATGTGCAGCAAATGCGCAAAGCGAAACTCAAACGCTTTATGTCGGAGCCTACCTTTGACCTCGAAATGGAACTGCACCGCGTTGATTGTGCGTCATCAAACGGCTTCACCGATAACTACGAGTTCCTTACTGAGAAATCCGAAGAATTCGCCAGCGAACCGCTCATCCCTCCCCCGCTCATCACCGGCAGAGACCTCATCGAAAAAGGCCTACAACCTGGCCCGCGTTTCAAAGAAATCCTCGAGGAAATCCAAACCGAGCAACTCGAAAATCGCCTATCCACCCGCGAGCAGGCTTTAAATTATTTGGAAACGCTTCTGTAAAAATGGGTCTTCTCACTAAAAAAGTTTCTAGCCAAGTTATTGACATTACGTTTCACGCAGCGTTCTGCGGCAAGAACAGTCCACCTATGGGATGACCACTTCTTGCCATTTTCTTCGCAAAAAACAATCTGGCTTGGACGTTCTATAAATCTACGCCTACTATCGTCATAATGACTTCCGAAATTCCTACTGCCGTCTCAGATCCCATCAACGCGAAAATCCTCGCCGTTTCCGAGGACCTCATCGCTGGCTTTCAGCGCCATCCCTTTCACATGATCGCAGAAAAATCGGGAGTCCCTCTTGAAACCGTGATCGAGCGTATTCGTGCCATGCTAGAAGCAGGGATTATTCGCCGTGTCCGCCAGACCATGCTCGCAACCAAACTTGCGCACGGTGCTCTTGTCGCTTGGAAAGTACCCGAAGAAAAACTCAACGCTGCCTTCGATTTCATGTCCAAAGAAGACCCTTTCTCAGGCCACGTCGTCATTCGCTCGACTGATACCGAAGTTTCAGGCTCTGGCTATCGCCTCTGGACCACGCTCAAAGTTCCTGTCGGAGAGTCGCTTGATTTCCACGCTACCAAGCTTCTCAGCCTCACCGGGGCAACTGAATATTTACTCATGCCAGCCAATGGTGTGTTCGCACTCGGCGTCGGCCATGTCCGCCGCAAAACCATGGAACTCGGAGAAAAATCTGATGAACCAGCTGTGATGATGACGACCGTTCCTGCTGATCTTTCCGATGAAGAATGGAATATCCTTCTGATTCTCAAAGAAGAACTCGGTGCCGATGAGATCCATCAAAACCCGTGGGAAAAGCGCGCGCAACAAGCAGGTGTCTCCCTAGATCGGTTCTGCGAAATCGCTGAGACGCTGAACCAGAAAAAAGTTATCGGTCGTTTCTCCACTTTCCTCGAACACGTCAAACCATCCGCAGAAACCGGCGAACGCGTCACCCGTTTCAATGGCCTATTCCATTGGGCTGTGCCAAAAGGTCGTGAGATCGAAGGCGGCAGCGAGGTGGGTCGCCACTTCTGCATGACCCATTGTTACTGGCGTGAAGGCGGTACGCAATTTGGTAACGTCAACATCATGGGTGTCGTGCACGGCACCGAAAAAGATCGTGTGCTCGCTCACAAAGCAGCAATCGATAAGCACCTGGAATCCATCGGCATTCCCGTTAGCTACACCAATGTGTTTTGGGGTGGTCGTTCTGAAATCAAACCTTCGGAAATTTCTCCGAAAGTTTACAAAGAGTGGCACGCGAAATTCGCGTGAGCCGTAAAACTAAATTAACTACAATCGAGAGCATCGGGATATAGCACGCATACGATATTCTCATACTTCCGCATGAACATGCGGGTAAGCACTTATGCTCTTCATCCGTAAGCACAAACGGCCTATCCACAACCCGCAATACACAGTGATACAAAAAAGCCGCCCGGGATCTTTCGATACCGGGCGGAGAATAAAACAAGTTAGATTCAGTGATTAGAATGCCCAGTCGAGACCGAGGTTGAAGCCATGGCTAACTATTCCTTCACTGTCTGTGGCAATCTCACCCTGATAACCAATGTTTGCGGAAAGAGATTGATTAATGGTGTATCCAGTTCCGAGGCCGATCAGTATTGCTGAACCAGGACCATCTGTCGTAACAGCGAAAGGAGATCCAGCAAGAGCTGCATTAGCAATCACATCGTCGTCATTAAACTCATGAGCATAAGCAATCGATGCGTATGGGTTGAACTTCCCATAAGTAGCTTCTGCACGGTAGCCAATTAGAGCGCGGATGGACTCCACGTCGTAATCGCCAACCGTAAGAGGAATGGCGGAGTTCTTTACGCTGAATCCATCAACATCCATGTCTTGATACTCAATTCCGACAAATGGACCGTGTTTGATAGCGCCTTTCTGGAAGGTATAGCCAAGGGTCACAAGAGCTTGAAGGCTATTTGCATCCGTAGATGAGTTTGTACCACCACCGAAGATGCCGCCAAAGTTTCTGCTGTCATCCATGCTTTGATTGCCGTAACCCACTGCGAAGTCAGAGTAGAGACCAGTGGCTTCACCCCATGTCCCGTAAGCTGCAATGCTCATGCTTTCTGTATCTGAGCTGCCGCCCGTGTAGTCGTAGTCGCCAGTAGAACCATCAATCATCATACCCAAGATCAGGGATGAAGTAACACTCCAGTCAATACCAGCTGTGAATGATGTCGCACTACCGTCATAATCGATGTTATTGGTGGAGTCCTCGTAATCTTGTAAGTTATGCGAGAGAGTGCCCCATACAGTGGAGTTATTGGACATGCGGGCAAGTGTATCAGATGCTTTCGAGCCAACTGGCTGACGCACAGTGTTTCCGTTTGATGAATCATTTCTGCCACGTGCCAAATGATTTACCAGGATCCGGTTTTTGTGATAGTTGGAATTCAGAAGCGCAACTGACTTACTGATTTGATTCTCTGGTGAAAGAGCCGCAGCTGTCGCCAATGCAGTAGCCTCATCCGAGTAGTCAAGTGCAGCGATAAAGTCCTGCACATCCGAATCCCCGTCATTAGTCAGGTTATCGATTGCAGCACCGAATGCGGCCATGTTTGGAGTAACTCCCAAAAGTCCTTCGTAATCGTGGTCGACGATTGCGACAAGGTCAGTATTACCATTTTGAAGAGCAAGGGTCGTAAAGCTACCGAGGTTCGTGTCGTATTCGTTTTGAGTCTCACCGTCATTCAGATCTGGCACGAGCGAACCGGAGTATGGACCCGAGTCGGTAGCGTTCGAGTTGAACAACACGCTAACACCATCAGGTATACCCACGATTGCAGCATTACTGTTGATGATGGTGTATGTGCCATCACTGATGACTTGGTTGATGTTAGTAGGGGATAATCTGACGTATTCATTGCTGTTAAAGGTCACTGTTCCACCCGAATGATTGATCAAATCTTGGCCATCATCCTGAGGGTTCATGTCGAAGCGAATGAAAGAATTGTTATTGAATGTGAGATTACCGACGAGATTCAAAGTGCCAACAGCATCTTCAACATCCGCTGCGATTTCTTGCGGAGTGTCACCAGCGCTGATGCTGGAGTCATCCCTGAGTATGATCGCTGCATCCCATGTGCCAGTGCCGCCGATTGCTGCACTATCATTAATTTGAATGTCACTGAATGCATTAGCTGCTCCATCGACGTTACCAAGGATGTAGAGACCGCCATTATTAAATACACGAACCGTATCGGAATTCACTGTACCAAAGACGAAGGCCGTGCCATCGTCATACTTGTTGATGTTCTCAATGGAAGTAATGTTACCATCCACGTAGTTCTCAGAACCACCGTCTTCGACCTTGCCTTCATAGAAATTCAGCGTGTCAGTGCCTGAACCACCGTCGATATTACCATCGACTATGCTGCTATCGTCGGAGTCCGATGTCTGGGTGATGGTATCATCTCCGGATCTGAGGAAGATGTCGCCAGTGACGAGGCTGCCTGCGTTCAGGAGGTAGGTATCCACTCCGCCACCGAGGATGCCATCGATGGCAGTGCCGCCAGTGCCCGTGATGGTGCCGCTGTTGGTCAGGTTGAACGTGCTGCCGGATCCAAACGCATCGATGCCAATGGAGCCGCTGATGGTGCCGGTGTTGGTGACCGTTGATCCCTCACTCACGCGAACACCGGAATTGGTGCCGGTGATGGTGCCATTGTTCGTAACAGAGGCGTTGTCATCCAGCCAGACGCCGGTACCGCCCGTGCCAGTGATGACGCCGCCCGCATTGTTGATGAGGACAAAGCTGTCCAGAGCACGCACCCCGTCACCAGCAAGGCCAGTGATTTCGTCGCTATTGGTGATGTTGGTAGTGATCGCTCCGCCATCCGTAGCAACGATTCCGTTCGCGGAGCCCCGGATAAGTCCCGAAGTCCCGTTATTCGTAAGCGTAAGATCGGTGGTGGCAGTGACGCCGTTGCCGCCAAGGCCAATGATCTGATAATCGTTTGTAATTGTTGCGCCGGAAGTGGCGTTAATGCCATTGGTGCTGCCTTGAACGAGTCCCAGGGCTTGGTTTACGAAGCTCAAACCCGAAGTCGCGGTGATACCGTTGCCACCATTGCCGGTGATTTGACCACCTGCAATCGCAGGAAATGGATTGGAGACCGAGAAAGTGGTATTGTTATTGATGGTGGCGCCAGAGGTGACGCTAACGCCATCGCTACCGCCGGTGATGCTGCCGTAGTTATTGAGAAGCAGGGAGGCAAGGACGTCGATGCCTTGTTGGCTGCCTGAAATAGTAGCGAAGTTAGTGACAGTCACGGAATCCAGACCCTCGATACCATCCGAAGATGCGCCAGTAATGCCACTGATGGTGCCACCGACATTATTAGTAACTGTGCCGCCGTTGGTGGTGAAGCGAATTGCATCATCCGTTCCAGTGATGGATGAGCTGTTGGTAATACTAGATCCGCCTAACGTCTGAACACCGCTATTAGCGCCTGCAGCGGAAATAGTGCCAGTATTATTCAGAGTGAAAGCGAACGTGGAGAAGATCCCGTCATGAGCCGAACCAGCAAGGGTGCCTGCGTTGGTCAAGGTGTAGTTGGCAGCAGTAATTTCGAGAACTTCGGTTTCACCAGCATCACCTGTTAAACTGACGGATCCGCCTATATTCACCTCGGGAGATGCTACATCTGTTCCTCCATCTGCACGAATAGTCGATGCTCCGGAGCTAATATTTAAGTTAACGTTACCTTCCGAATCATCAATGATGATAGCAGCTTGGGCAGTGAATGGCAGCGAAGCCGCGATGAACGCGGATAGCTGCAAATGACGCAGGATATTATTATACTTTGGTTTCATATGTGGTACGGTTTTTTTCTCTATCATTAGAGTTGTGTGCTTTATTAGAGGTTCAGGACGGATGTGTATATGGGGTGAAATACTTAGTTTATTACCTCAACATGGACTAAAATAAGCCAGAGCCTGTAACTTATTGAAACTTTGACTGGTCTAGTCCGTTTCCAAAAGTCCTTACCGAAACGGGATCGGATCAGGTTTTGGATTTGTGCCGCTCTGCGGAAAGGATTTCACAGTACCGGCCTGAGGACGCCGATTCCGGCGTTGC
>JBILMI010000019.1:0-22272 GCA_044375585.1 Luteolibacter sp. | reverse complement strand
AAAGAACCAGATTCAGCAATCGCACCCGTTGCGCGTGTGATACCGAATTGATAATCATCATAACGTTCTCTGTCGTAAGTGGTTTCCACTTTCAAACCCGCAGCTACAAGATCCGCGCCGATGATTTCAAACAAAGCCGGATCGCAGTAACCGACCCGTTGGTTGTTTCCATCGAGGAACTCAGCCAACTGTTGGACGGAGTTCATGGGGCGGCCGTTGACCGCTTTGAAATTTTCAGCAAACGCATCCCACAAATCCGCTTGTTTGAGCTTCACGTTGGAATGCATCACTGAAGTTTCGTAAGACGGATAAGCCGTCTTTTCGGCAAGGTGATCCGTCGTTTCACGGATTTTTGAGAAGATTTGGGAGCGTGACATGGTTTTAGAAAAATTTAAAACTGAGAAGCGGAGGGACGGAGAAAACGGAGCTAGGGTTGTGAAAGATTGAATTGGCTGGGTTGTGGAAGATTGAATTGTGGTCTGAGGATGCGTTTTTTTCCGAGAGGCCAAACTTTAAAATTTAGGAGAAGAGCCAAATCTAAACCCGTAATGTTGAGGTAACCTAGCATCTGAGCATCATGAGTCGGAGTAAATAATTCAACGCACTTTGGATCTACGATGATCTTATTTTCCACCACTAGATCAGGAATTAAATAACCCAAATTTTGACCCTTATAGAATACATCATATCTAGCTTGTTGCTCAAAACTGATTCCTCTATCAGATAGCTCAATGCAGAGCGCCTTTTCATAAATTTTCTCATTCAAACCCGGCCTGAGCCCTTGTTGTACAGTAATTGCAGCAGCAATAATTTGCCCCGAAAGTTCTTCATGAATTAATTCCATACTCTTTCTCCGTCACCTCAGTTTCTCCGTTCCTCCGTTTTAATTCTTCATAGCTCGATCACTTTCTGCGCGCTTTGAGCCACTTACGGAAATCACCGCCATGAGACTCAGGCAAAGTCCGTTGACCTAGCCAATCTTGCAACGGCTTGATGGGCGCAACTTGGATAGGAAGATGATTCATCGCCTTAGACATAGTCATCGCCGTGCGCCAGAGCGAAGGAGAGGTCGCAAGCGTCGCAAAGGGTGACATGGGAATCGCTCCCTCGGAGGGGATCTCTTCACGTTTTGCTTTGTCGCGCAGACGAAGCAAAAGATCAGGGATCGGTATATCAACGGGGCAAACTTCGTTACACGCTCCGCACAGCGAGGATGCTTTCGGTAGATCGGCAAGCTCAGGAAAACGTTTCCCGAAAAGAATAGGCGAAAGCACCGCACCAATCGGACCGCCATATACTGAACGATACGCATGGCCCGATGCTTGGCGATAAACTGGGCAAACGTTCTGGCACGCGGAACAGCGAATACAACGCAGGATTTCACGGCAGTTCGATGCCAAAACATCTGTTCTTCCATTATCCATAAACACCACGTGCATATGCTCTGGACCATCGGGTTGATTCTCGGATTTCGGCCCGTTGATGAACTCAGTGTAAACCGTGAGTTGCTGACCGGTTGCGGAACGACCTAACAAATTCAAGAATACGGATAGATCGCGTTCTTGGGGAATGACTTTTTCAATACCTACCAATGCGATATGAAGCTTCACGGGCGCCATGCCAAAACGTGAATTGCCTTCGTTAGTGACCAAAACCAAACGACCCGTATCCGCACAGACAAAATTTGCACCGGTGATACCTGCTTCTGCGACCATGTATTTTTCACGTAAGTGCACTCTGGCGCGGCGCGTGATTGTTTCGGGATCGTCGTTGTAATCAGACGCGATTCCTTCACGCAAAAACGTATTCGCAATCCCTTGGCGATTCTTGTGAATAATCGGCTTAACGATGTGTGAAGGTTCATCACCATCCAGCTGGATAATGAACTCCCCGAGATCCGATTCCAAACACGCAATCCCGTTCTCAATAAGAAATGGGTTCAAATGAATTTCCTCCGCCGCCATCGATTTCGATTTCGTCAGTTGGTTAACTCCATGCTCTTGAAGAATTTTAAGAATCGTTTGGCGCGCATCTTCATCCGTTGATGCGAAATGCACATGCGCTCCTCGCGATGTCAGTGCAGTCTCCGCCTTTTCCAAATACTCATCCAAATGATGCAAGGTATGATCCTTGATCGCTCCAGCTAATTTTCTGAGCGGATTAGGATCCTCATAATCATGGAACAAAACGGAATACCGCTTGTCCGTTCCTTTCGATGATCCATCGATGACCGAATGCTGTTTTTCATCGGAAATATCACGGGCGTATTGATCAATCTGCTGTGCCATATTTTGTGAAAGTGTCTTAAGTTTTTAAAATAGTTCAATGATTCATATTCGCCAGCGATACTTTTGCTATATCTGCACCAAAGCCTGATCGAAGTCTTTCCAGACTGGATCGATGTTTTGATTTCTCAGCATTTCTGCAATTTCTGCTGGGCTACGGGTGTCGTGGATTTGAAATTGCTCGGTGGCTTTTTCATTGCCGCTGCGCTCAGTGAGTTCAACTCGCCGACCTTTGACTGTGAGGTGAAGATCGTCCGATCCGGCTCCGGTGTATCCACCAGGTTCGGTCCGTGCACCGGCCGACATGTGGGTCACGCCCAAAGGTGCCATCGCATCCCGTAGGTTTTCGGGTTCACGGGTAGAGAGCACGATCGCGACTTGCGGAAAAATAATACGGAACGCCGTGATCAAGCGCAGTAATGATTCATCTGGCAGAAAACGATCAGGATCAGCTGTGTATTGGTAGTTTCCTGCGTAGGGACGCATCCTAGGAAATGCGACAGAGAACTGTGCTTTCCAGCAATGCTTGTAGAGATATTCTAAATGCGCAGCGAGCGATAGCGCCTCATGTTTCCAATCGGCCAATCCAAACAACGCACCAATCCCGATCCGGCGGAATCCTCCAGCATACGCACGCTCCGGACAATCTAAGCGCCAATCAAAATTCTTCTTCGGTCCCGCGGTGTGGAGTGTCTGATAGGTTTCGCGATGATAGGTTTCCTGATAGACAATCAAACCCTCCGCGCCGTGATCGACCAACTCTCGGTATTGATCGTCTTCCATCGGGCCGACCTCTAATGCCAGCGTGGGAAAAAAAGGAATTAATGCATCCAAGCACTTTTGCAAATATCCCTCGGAAACGAATTTCGGATGTTCCCCCGCCACTAACAACAAATTCCGAAATCCCTGAGCATGCAGATACTTTCCTTCTCTCACCACTTGATCAACGGTGAGGGTCGTTCGCAGAATCGCAGCATCCCGGGAGAACCCGCAATACGAGCAGTTATTCACGCATTCGTTCGAAACATAAAGCGGCGCAAACAATCGCATCGTCTTACCGAAATGTTGACGCGTCACTTGCTGGCTTATTGCCGCGAGCTTTTCCAAAGGAACATTTTCATCCAACAAACCCATGAACCGGCGCATCAGAGATGTCGGGCTCGAAAGCAGTTCAGGATAAGCAGCGGAAAAAAGCATTGCAGAATCTGAAATAGGAAACGCCCAACGTCCAACCTCTATCATCCAACTTTCAAAGAAATATCAGAATTCCATAGTTATCCCCAACTTTGAGTTTATTTCTATATCTTCCATCAGCCAACCCTTTGCGTTAACTATGCTGCTTTGCTTTGAAATCCTTTGTTCACCTTCGCTATTGCTCAAACGCCCTAACCCGTGAATCATGCCGTCGTGGCGGTTATTCTAGCAATTGAGAGCTCTTGTGATGAGACGGCGGTGGCAATCCTCCGCGGTGAACCGAACCAGCGTGCTGAGCTACTTTCCAGTGTGGTCGCGTCCCAAATCGAGGAGCATAGGGTTCACGGCGGTGTCGTTCCAGAAATTGCCTCACGCAGTCATTCCCTTAATCTCAATGGATTAGTCGAAAGATCGTTGGAAATCGCCGCGATCAGCATGGCTGACATCGATGCCTTCGGAGCCACCATGGGCCCCGGCCTCGCGTCTTCATTACTGGTTGGTAGCACCGCAGCGAAAGCAATGTCCTGCATTTCAAATAAACCCTTCATCGCCGTAAACCACCTTGAGGGCCATCTACTCTCACCTTTCATCGACCAGACCGCTGTCCCACATCACATCGGATTAATCGTATCTGGCGGACACACCCAGCTCATGGAGGTTTCCTCCGTCGGAAACTATCATAAACTCGGTAGCACTCGCGATGATGCCGCCGGCGAGGCGTTCGACAAAGTCGGAAAAATGCTCGGACTCCCTTATCCTGGCGGACCCGAAATCGAAAAAGCCGCCCGCAATGGGAATCCAAACGCCTACGATTTTCCGCGTTCTATGATGCAGGGCGAAGAACTCGATTTTTCCTTCTCCGGCTTGAAAACCGCTGTCCTATACACCTTACAAAAAGATCCTAGCGCCAAGCTGGAAAACATCGCCGCCTCTTTCCAAGCTGCTGTGATCGATGTGCTAGTCAACAAAACCATCCGAGCTACCAAAGCCACAAACACTAAGATCATTGGCCTGTCTGGTGGCGTTAGCCTAAATCGCTGTGTTCGTGAGGCATTCACTGATCGCTGCATGAAAGAAGGATTCCAACTCCATATCGCTAAATCCGATCTTTGCACCGATAACGCAGCCATGATTGCCTTTGCTGGCTTACTACGTTTTCTCTCAGGAAAGACCGATCGACTAGACGGAGACATCAATCCAAACCTGAAGCTCTGATTTTTAAATCATTTCATGCTCGTCTGAATTCCCTCAATCAATCAATTTATAACAAATGAAATACCGAGCCCTCGTTTTTGACTTTGACGGCACCATTGCCGATACACTTGGAGAGACTCGTAAAATTTTCAATCAGATCGCTCATGAATACGGAATTCGTGAGGTAGCAGAAGATGAAGTTTCCGGACTTAGACATCTTTCTCTGAAGGAAATTCTTAATGAATTACAAATCCCTAAGCACCGCGTGCCATCTATTATCGCCCGTGGCACGGGGATGATGAGAAAAAATATCGATCAGCTACAGCTCATTAAGGGAATGAAAGAAGCATTGACCGAATTACGCCAACATACTGAGAACTTCGGCATCCTAACATCTAATGCCACCGCAAACGTCGATATCTTCCTCAAGAACCACGGCATGCGTGAACTTTTTGATTTTGTTTCCTCCACCTCAAAACTCACTGGGAAATCACGCCACTTAAAAGCAATACGTAAAACCTTTTCACTGGAACATTCCGAAATGATTTATATCGGAGATGAACTGCGTGATGTGAAAGCTGCACAAAAGGCAGGCATTCCTCACGCTGCAGTGAGTTGGGGTTTCAACTCGCGTGAATCTCTCGCAGAGGAGAAACCCACGTTCCTATTCGATCATCCCGAAGAGTTTGAACAACTTAAAAAGTGAGTCATAGCGAACCCAAGGAAATGATCTTTTAATGATTTCCTAACGGACTTTGCAAATCCTCAACCTTCTCTATGGCTGTAGCTGGCTCATTTACAGGCACATGCTCTTTAGCGGGACCATTCGGTAATAATACAAAACATAGATAAACAATGATCGTTGGCGTCAATGCCGCGATAAAAAGTTTCAACGGAGATACTCCACCATCGAAGTATTTTGATAGGATACTCTGACCAGCTGGATTGGGAGCATTTGCAATCACCGTCAGACCACCACCTGTCACCGCACCCGCAACGACAGCATGTTTGGCACTAAATGAGATTCCCTCAACTTGTGATGCTAAATACGTAATCGCGGCATTGTCATTAAAAGCTGTTAGAACTGTTGCTCCAAACATTAATGCATCATCTGACAAGGTCTGAATAATCGGCGCAATCCACCATCCCTGGCACCCACCGTGAATCACCAAACCCGCAAGAAAGAATCCAACCAACATTGGGCTTTTCATCGATACTTCGTTCTGATGATGACTAGTCGCCATCAAAAACGCTAAGAAAAACAGGAATCCTCCCACAAATAAAACTGGATAATGAGCGGTGTACACCGTCCATGCGAGGAAAGATAAGTGAGCAAACGTAACCCAAGCAGGAATTGGCGTTTCGCGTTCCTTCCATAATTGAGGATCAACCTGATTATCCTCAATGCCATCAGCAAGATCAGCCACTCGGAATAAAGCTTTTTTGAAAATTAGAAAATACAGCAAGCTAGAAATAACCACTCCTGTAATTGCCTTCCATCCAAAATGTTCGATCATGAAAAGCGAATCCCATCCCCATGTGCCAGCTACCATCAACACGGGAGGCGCAGCAAAATGAGTAAGAGTGCCCCCTACTGAAACATTCACAAATAACAATCCAATGGTTGCGTAAGCTAAAGCAGCAGACGGCTTGAACCGATAAAACTTCTTAGCAAGTAACATCGCTGCGATGGTCATTGCTGCCGGCTCAGTAATAAATGAGCCAAGAATCGGCGCAATGATCAATACACTCAGCCACCATGCAGCGGGTGTGCCTTTACCTAAAGCTGCCGCATAAGACATGAGAGTTTCCGCAAAGCGCAGGATAGGACGACTTGCTGCGATTGCCATGATCACCACGACAAACAATGGCTCAGTGAAAACTTTGTCTTTACTGAGATATACTTCGAAATCGTTCCAACTATAAAAATAAGTAGCCGCAGCTGCTAAGGCGATCACCCAGATACCGAAAATTGCTTCTACTTCTCCGAGAAAGTGAAAAAGAGTGGCTTTAAAAGAGACTTCCGGCTCCCCATCCGGATGCTCATCATCGCGTGGACCACGCTTTTTCAGATCCTCTTGATGTTCGTGCTCAAAATGATGAGCCAATTTATTCAACGAACTAGCAGCAAAGGTATGGCAGATCGCCAGAAAGAAAATCAAGGTCGCAACAAGATTGAATGGATCCTCTTTCGCTCTTGATTTGATAACGTCAATCAAACCGCTATCTACTTTTTCATACATTTCCTTGGGCTTAGGAAATGCGGCGTATTGGGTGCTGCCATCTGAAAGCTCTGGATAATGCGGTTTCGGCCCGTGACCTCCGCTGGCCTGCGCCAGTGAGAAACTAAAAACCAAAACAGAGAGAATAAGTAAAATTGATGTTTTCATTATATGATCCGTAGCCGAAGGCCTTATAGGACTACGAATGGTCATTCGCAAGTGGAACCACAAAAATCATCACGAAGGTTTCCCAAGGTTTCGGTTGGCAAGTTTGACGCTTCAGTTTATGGCTACAAGTCGCAATTCCTGCATTTATGTCCAGCGACCTCACACTTATCAAAGCCGGCACCGGCGTCCTTACGCAAACCGCCGATGGTACAATCGATCGCGCTGCATTAGTGCATCTGGTCGCTTCCATTTCAGGCCTTCTGAACGAAGGTCACCGTTGTTTATTCGTTTCATCGGGTGCCGTCGGATCAGGAGTTTCCGCCATGGGACTCACCGAGTATCCTCAAGATATCGCCACCCGCCAAGCCTGTGCCGCTGTTGGGCAAGCCCGACTCATGGGCTCCTATACATCGCTTTTCGGAAACTTTGATTACTCAGTCGCTCAAATTCTCCTCACCGCATCGGACATCGATACGCCGCTCCGCGCCGGCTACATCACCAACACCCTAACACGCCTACTTCAAGAGCCGCGTATTATTCCCATCATCAATGAAAACGATACCGTAGCGATACGTGAACTTAGCTTCGGAGATAATGATATGCTCTCCGTGTTAGTCGCAAAACTCATTGGTGCAAAACGCGTGATCCTGCTGACCAGCGTCGATGGGCTCCTCGATCCCAATACCAATCAAATCATTCCCGTGGTCGAAAGCGTCGATGATGTCCTCAATTTCGTTCGATCAGATCGCGGAAAATTTTCCATGGGCGGAATGGCATCCAAACTCGAAGCTGTTAAATTCGCTACCGAGGCTGGAATCGAAGTCCATATTGCTAACGGTCGCTGCCCAGAACGCTTATCCGATATTATTGCAAACAAAGGTATTTCCACCCGCTTCATCGCTAAAAAATAGATTCCATGTCCGATCCCATTACCGAGCAAATCCTCACCATGGGCAAGCAAGCACGCGCTGCTGCTTACCAGCTCGCTGCCCTCTCTAGTAACCAAAAAAATACCATCCTGCTCGCGATGGCACAGGGCCTCCGCGACAACGCTACTGAAATCCTTTCAGAAAACCAAAAGGATCTTCAAGCCGGCGAGAAAAAAGGCCTGACGAGTGCAATGCTCGACCGCTTGAAACTCGATCACGGTCGACTCGAAGCCGTTGCCAATGCTCTCGAACACGTCGCAACTCTTCCCGATCCCGTCGGCCAAGTCCTTGAAGATTGGACCCAACCCAACGGCCTCCGCATCGAACAAATCCGCGTTCCCATCGGCACGATTGGTATCATTTACGAGAGCCGACCCAATGTCACAGCAGATGCCGCAGCGCTTTGCTTCAAAACAGGTAACGCAACGATCCTTCGCGGTGGCAGTGAGGCGATTCATTCAAACCGCGCGATTGCATCAGCCCTCTGCACCAGCGGAGCTAAAGCCGGCCTTCCGGAACACGCGATCCAACTCATCCCTTTCACCGATCGACAAAGCGTCGCTGCCATGGCCGGCATGGATCAATGGCTCGACCTCATTATTCCTCGCGGCGGCAAAGGCCTAATCGAAACCGTCGTATCGCTCGCACGTATGCCTGTGATCAAACACTATGACGGCATCTGCCACATCTTCGTTTCCGAGAAAGCCGATCAGGAAATGGCAATCCAGCTCACGCTCAATTCCAAGGTGCAAAAGCCCGGTGTCTGCAACGCGCTCGAAACTCTTCTCATCCAGAAATCCATCGCGAAAGAATTCCTCCCAAAAGTCGCCGCTGCACTCAGGGAAAAAGGCGTCGAACTGCGCGGTTGCGAAAACTGTTTGTCAATTCTCCCAGATCTCATTCCCGCCACCGAGGAGGATTGGTCGACCGAGTATTTAGAAAAAATCCTCTCGATCAAAATCGTCGAGTCAATTGATGAAGCAATGACTCACATCAACTCCTACGGCTCACATCATACCGATAGTATCGTCACCACTGATGTAGCGGAAGCCGAGAAATTCCTTCGTTCCATCGATTCCGCCTGCGTCATGCACAACGCATCCACCCGCTTTGCCGATGGTGGCGAGTTTGGCTTCGGTGCAGAAATCGGCATCTCTACCGACAAACTCCACGCCCGCGGCCCAATGGGATTACGTGAACTAACCAGTTACCAATACCGAGTCCGTGGCACAGGCCAAACCAGAGGCTAATCTTTTTCCCTATAACTTTTCCCGTGGCTGAAAAAAACATCGTCTATTTCGACTTAGAAACCCAACGCAGCATCAGCGATGTCGGAGGCTTCTCAAACAAAGCCAAACTCTGCATTTCGGTTGCCGTTACCTATTCAACCGCTACTGGAGAATACGTGATCTATGCCGAAAACGAACTCGACGCTCTCACCGATCAACTTCTCAAAGCTGATCTCGTGGTGGGTTGGAATCACATCGGTTTCGACTACCCAGTGCTCCAAGCTTACGTGCTTCCAAACTTAGAAGAACAAACTCTCAACCTCGATATGATGCTCGATGTCAAAGAGCGCATGGGACGATTCCTCAAACTCGATAACGTCGCCTCCTCCTGCCTCGGCACCGGAAAATCTGCCGATGGACTCGATGCGATTCGTTGGTGGCAGGAACATAAAAAAACCGGAGAGTTCGAGCCACTTCGTAAGATCGCCGAATACTGCGCCTACGACGTAAAAGTCACCCGCTTCGTCCACGAATACGGCATGAAACACGGCCACATCAAATACGAAGACGCCGGAAGAATGATCGAGCTACCAGTGCAGTGGTAAAAGAGCGCGGGCATCCCTCCCGCGCTCGTCTATAACCTAGCAAATCGGGCACTGATTGATCGTCTGGAAGAAGTCGTTGCCTTTGTTATCTACCAAAATAAACGCAGGAAAATTCTCCACGGTGATTTTCCAAACGGCTTCCATGCCGAGTTCCGGGAAATCGACAACTTCCTGCGAGCGAATGTGATCGCTTGCTAACAATGCGGCAGGTCCGCCTGCCGAACCGAGATAAAATCCGCCGTGTTTTTTGCACGCATCGGTCACTTGTTGGGAACGGTTTCCCTTCGCCAACATCACCATTGATCCACCTTTGGATTGGAACAAATCAACATAACCATCCATCCGCCCCGCTGTGGTCGGACCAAAACTTCCTGAAGGTAATCCCGCAGGCGTCTTCGCAGGCCCCGCGTAATAGATCGGATATTTTTTGAAGTATTCTGGCAAATCTCCGGTTTCGTCTAAAATCTCTTTCATCTTCGCATGCGCAGAATCACGAGCGACGATGATAGTTCCCGTCAAAGCAAGGGCAGTGGTCACAGGATATTTCGTAAGAGTCTCCAAGGTCTTTTCCATCCCCTGATCGAGGTCAATCTCCACTCCTTTGAATTTCCAATCACGATACTTCTCAGGGATGAACCGACCCGGATTGGTTTCGAGTTTCTCGAGGAAAATACCTTTACTAGTGATCTTCGCCTTCGCCTGGCGATCCGCCGAACATGAAACGCCGATTCCCACCGGGCACGATGCTCCGTGTCTTGGTAATCTAACAACTCTGACATCTAGCGCAAAATATTTTCCGCCAAACTGCGCACCAATTCCAATTTCACGAGCCGCGGCCAAAAGTTCTTTCTCTAACTCAATATCCCGAAACGCGCGGCCGTGCTCGTTGCCACTTGTCGGTAGGCTATCGTAATAGCGAGTCGTCGCCATCTTCACGGTCTTGAGATTATTTTCTGCGGATGTTCCACCGATCACAAATCCCAAGTGATAAGGAGGGCAAGCCGCCGTTCCGAGCGATTTCATTTTATCGATGCAGAATTCTTTGAGGCGCTTCGGATTGAGCAATGCTTTGGTCTCCTGATAGAGAAACGTCTTGTTCGCAGAACCACCGCCTTTACTAACGAATAGGAATTTATAATCCGATCCTGTGGTCGCGTAGAGATCGATTTGAGCAGGCAGGTTGGTCTTGGTATTAACCTCGTCATACATGTTCAACGGGGCGGTTTGTGAGTAACGCAAATTCTCTTCGGTGTATGTCTTGTGGATCCCTTTCGATAAAAACTCCGCATCATCCACACCCGTCCAAACACCTTGACCTTTTTTCCCGATCACCGTCGCGGTCCCAGTATCTTGACATGCAGGGAGAATCCCGCGTGCTGCAATCTCTGCATTTTTCAAAAGCATCAACGCAACCATGCGATCGTTATCCGAAGCTTCAGGATCATCCAGAATGGCCGAAACTTGCTCTAAATGACTGCTGCGGAGTTTGAAATTGATCGCTTTGATCGCCTCCGCCGCCAGAAAACTCAATGCCTCGGGATCGACATTAAGAACTTTCTCTCCTTGAAAATCTAGACTCTGAACCAACCCCTCATGGATGCATTCATATTCGGTTTCGTCTGCTCCTAATGGAAACGGATCTTGATAGAAAAATTCCTTCTCGCTCATCGCGGTCAAAGATAAACGTGATCCCAAGCGAAACGCAACCTAGCGATACGCTAAAGCCTGAAATTTATAACTAACGAGATGGTTCAAACCCTAGGGATTCCATCTCACGATTGATCCGTCCGAGCAGGCGCTCCATATCACTCATGTGCCGGCGTGTACGCTCCGGATCCATAGGCTTTTTTGGTAATTGCATGTTTGGCATTAGCTCAGGTTGTTGCTCTGCCAGTTGCTGACGCTGCAGGTCCATCTTCGCTTTTGCTTCAGCCAAAGTCTCGGCTTTACCTTTCAATAAATCCAAAACCATGGAACCACTCATCAAATAAGTCTTTGTCCGGTCCGCACGTGCTAGGGTGATTCCTACAATCTTGCCTTGCAGATCTACTACCGGACCACCGACCTGATTGCGTTGAATTTTCATATCACTCTGGACCACTCGAGAAAATCCACTGTTTACGCGATTGAGCTCCCCACCCATACGCTCCATTTGACTGAGACGCTGCGGCGATAAATCACCAGTAACTGGGCGATTTGACAGTATTACTACCACGCTGCGTTCTTTACCCGCTGTCTCGATCTTTAGTTTTACCTTTTCACCCGGCTGCTTGTTGGTGAGGGCATTTCTCAATTCCTGAAGTCCAGAAATTTCTCTGTCGTCGATATCAAGAATCACGTCACCCATCTGAATTCCTGCCGCAGCAGCGCCAAACTCCGGCTGCACGACAGCAATCTTTACCCCCTTACCGCGGAACTCTGGATCAACCATAATTCCTAAATGCGCCCGATCGGTTTCACGAAGATTTCTTTCTAAAACACTCACCACTCCAAAACCGCCAAGTTTTCCATCTGGTTGGGGTGCTGAAACAAATTGTCCATAGCTCCATTCCGTTTTGGAAAATGTTGCAGGAACCAACTTATCTTTCATCTCCAGCTTTTCATCAACTGACATAGCAATATCTAACAACACAAGATCTTCATCGCTGAAAACCCCTGCCACCTCAGCTTTGAATGATTTCTCACCACTTGTTTGTATATAAAGAGTGTTTTCAGATTGTTGAATTTCACTCCACTTAGTTAGAACTTGAGTGCCATCATTTACCACAATTCCATACGCTAGCAGCGTCGCTTTATTGGAACGACCTACTTTACCCCATATCCGCACAGTAGATTTCGCCGCCTGTGTCAGCGTGGTTTCAAGCACTTCATTAAAAGACTCAGATTGTAAATTGATCACTTTTTCTTCATCTGGACGCATCAAGGGCACATCCTGCTCTTGGCCAAAAGCACTTGTCAGCAAAGCTGCCGCTAAAAATCCGTTGCCTAATTTTCTGTTCACTCTCATCGGGTCTTGAATAGTTCCTCACGCTTCACCAGCTCCACATCAATCTTGAGTTGTTCTGTGCCGCGAACGAGTCCAAGTGACACTGAATCACCCACTTCTTTTTTGATTAAGACTTGTTGCAATTCTGATCCGCCCAAGACCGGCTCTTTATCGACTGCAACTATCATATCTCCCACCCTCAAACCAGCAGCGGCCGCAGGTGAATTAGGTTCCACTTTCTGCACTCTGACACCACGCCCTTCATCACGAATTCCCATGACGATCCCGAGCACAGGAGTCTCAGGATTTGCCAACGGATTCATCTGCAATGCCCCCCATGTTTCACCAGCACGCAATCGTTCCCAGTCCTCGCGAAAACCATCCACGCCGGCATGATTGTTATTTTTCCAAGACCAGCCAATCGACGAATTGATACCCACTAATTTCCCATCGAGATTAAACAGCGGCCCACCTGAATCACCTCCGATTAAGGTGCAATCAGAAGTAAAATAATTTCCAGGTCCATCCGACATTACGCGACCGAAACGAACGGGTGGAGTCCTTGCTGGATCGAACCCCGCCGAGTGCCCCAACGCCACTAGCCAATCCCCAGCTTCCAGGGGCTTCGATTCACCCAATTCCACAAACGGCCATGGTCCCGCATCGACCATTTGTACCATTCCTATATCTTTTGAATAGTTTGAGCCCAAAACTTTACCCACCCATTTTTTTCCGTCTGGAAAATACACATCCACTTTCTTCAACCCTTGAATGACATGAGACGCAGTTAAAATTAAACCGTCTTCACTGACAATCACTCCTGAACCCGACGAACCCGTCCCATTGGATACCAGTGCAACGGTCGCCGGTAATGCCTTTTCAGTAACAGAATGAACCTGTTTTTCCAATTTCGCCAAATCCTCAATATTTTTCAATGGCTCTAGCGCATGCAATATAGTGCAAGTCCAACTGCAAACCAGAATCATAGAGAAAATTCTCATTACTCAACAATCGACACCATAGCGGCGATTCGTCTAGGCGAATTTTACTTTTCTGCTGATGATGCAACATACCTCACTTCTAATGAAAAACTTTAGAAACATGAAAAGTTAAGGTTTTATATAAAAAAAAACCAACTATATTCCTCCTATTCAAATGGCAAGTCGCAAGCAAAAAACCAACCGAGCGCGTGCGAAATCTACGGATAAAACCAGCCATCCGGGACTGATATCGATACTGCTATTCTGGCCATTTCACTTCTTTTTCTTCCTCACACGAGGTTTAAATGGCTTTAAAAAAATCATCATTCTCACCACGGGGACACCTGCCGTCGTTGGACTGTTTGCAATGATCATGCTTTCCTTCTTCTATGGCTGGCGTGCCACAAAATATGATCTCAACCTTATCAATAAAATGCCCGAGCGAACGATCATCCTCGATCGCAGCGGAACCGAAATCGGACGCATTCATGGTGAAAAACGCTCCATTGTCCCATTAGATCAAGTTTCCGAAAATTTCCGAAAAGCTATTCTCGCCCGTGAGGACGAGCGTTTCTACTCACACGGCGCCATTGACCTCATCGGCATCGCTCGCGCCGCGCTCAAAAACTTTCAAGGCAAGCGCGAAGGAGCATCAACCATCACCCAACAACTGAGTTCAGATGTATTCCAACTAAAACGTGGCGAAAAGCGTGGCGACCTCCCGCGCCAAATCGATCGTAAATGTCTAGAAATCGCCATCGCGTTTCGAATCAATTCTGCCCTCTCTAAAGATCGCATTCTTGAAGCTTATATTAACCAAATCAACTGGGGCAGACAAATCAAAGGTATTGGTGAGGCTTCACGTATCTATTTTGAAAAACACCCTTCGCAACTTACCCTTTCCGAGTCCGCACTCCTCGCCGGTATCGTCCGTGGACCCGACGCATACAATCCATTCCGTTCCATGGAAGCCGCTGAGCGCGAACGAAATACCACCCTCACACGGATGGTAAGTGCGAATAAAATATCTCAAAAACAAGCCGATGCAGCGATAAAGGAATCTATCAATGTCCGTCCTACTTGGAGACGCGATACGAATGAATCTTACGCGATGGATGCCATCAGTCGTGACCTAGAAGTCATTCTCGAAAAGGAAAATATTGAACTCGGTGGACTCACGATTGTTACCACTATCGATCAACGCCTTCAAACCATTGCCGAAGAAGCCCTAGATAAAAAGTTACGCGAAACCGAACGTATTTCCGGTTACCCACACCAAACACGCGCCGCTTGGCAGAGTATTCCACTCGAGCAGCGAAAAGACCCAAAATATATTCAAGGTGCCGCCGTACTTATAGAGAACCAAACAGGTTGTGTCCTCGCACTCGTAGGTGGTCGAAATGCAAATGAATCCAAATTCAACCGCGCCATACAAGCTCGTCGCCAAATCGGCTCGGTCTTCAAACCCTTCGTTTACCTTGCCGCCTTCGATAAAGGCCTGCGTCCCAATACCCAAATTTCCGATGGACCCATTCGTTACGGAGAAATTAAAGGCGCTGCCAACTGGAAACCTCATAATTCAGATGAAAAATTTGGTGGCATGCATCCAGTTTCATACGGCCTCATCCGTTCTCGAAATACCATGTCAGTTAGAGTTGGAAACTATGCAGGGGTAGCCAAAGTCAAAGATGTCTCTTTCAAAGCGGGCTTTGGAAAAGCCATGCCGGAAAACCCCTCATCATTCCTTGGCTCATGGGAAGCTACACCCTGGGAAGTTGCCACCGCTTACACGATTTTCCCAAACGATGGCGTCCGTTATCGCCCATTCATCATTTCCGAAATAAGAGATAAATCTAACAACATTCTCTACAGCACACCACCGCTACCCTACCAAGCGGCTAACACCGGCTCTGCATGGACAGTATCTAAAATACTCAAAGAAGTCGCCACCTCCGGAACAGCAGCTTCTATTAAGCGGCTTGGTTTTGAAAAAGAAGCCGGAGGAAAAACTGGAACCACCAACGACTTTAAAGATGCATGGTTTGCAGGCTATACTTCCTCACTAACTTGTTGCGTTTGGGTCGGTTTTGATACACCTAAAAAAACCATCAGCGGAGGTTACGGCTCAGCCCTGTCATTACCTATCTGGGTTGATATAATGAAAACGGCAGATCGACTTGGATACAAAGCAGGTAACCTTCATTCCAACATCAATCTCCTCACCGTCGATCTCTGCCGACTTTCCGGTAAACTCGCCACCACGAGCTGCTATGCCTCCAAGACCGCCTACTCTGATCAAGTTCCAGCGAATACTACCCTAGAAACTAAAGATCTCTGTCCCATCCATCCAGCTAAAGCTGAAGTTGTCGACGAAAACAATCTGCCCCAAAACAACAACCATCCGGGTGCGTCTAGCCCTTTACGCGCCCTTCCCTACGAATCGCCAGCCCCCGCTCCTGCTCCCGCATCATCCGATCAACCGCCGCGTGCCATTCCAGTTGATGATAATCCTCCCCCTCGCGCTCAACCTGTCGAATAGGCGTGGGATTTCACTAGAAAAGCAGCACGTCTGAATCTGCCGAGACCTCCTTGCCGCATGGCTTAGCTAAATGCGAATCAATTTGTGTTAGTATCTCAAGACTTGGCTCCTCGTCACCTTGATAAATAGCCTGAAGTTTTAAGCGCCATTCATGCTGAGAAAATCGCGGCTCATCACGAGCCAATATCCATGAAAGCTCAGAAATCCTACCGCTTCCAGACAGTTGCTTACGTGTCCGACGTAACCACGTCTCTAAAAATGGCTTTGATATCCGCTCGAATCCCATCACAAAAGCCTAGTTTTCAAGGAAGCTTGGTCAACCTGCAATCGTTATATTTTGCGCCGATCTGATCAATACGTTATTTAACCTTGCAGCACTGAGATCGGCAGTTAATCTCGGAGTTATCAAATAATTGTTAAACAACTATTTGAGAATTAAAACAACACTACCTAAAACTATGAACATGATCAAAATCGCTATCGTTGCAGCTATTGCTGCATTCTTTGCAGCCTCATGCTGCCCAAGCACATCTGCTCCAGCAGCTGCTTATCAAGCACCTGCCAAATAATTAAATCTAGCCCACCCGTGAGATTTCTTACGTGTGGGCTTCCTTGAAGCTCAACTAAACATTTATATTAACCGCGCTTACGCCAAACCTACATCCGTTATGATCCGCCTGTTCGTTTTAACTTTCGCAAGTATCACCGCTATTCTCTCTTCTTCATGCGGTTGCTGCACCAGCGATTCGAAGCCCCCTCGTTTACGCCCTCTTCCAAAATTCCAAGAAATCGAGCCAGCCCCCACTGAGGCTCCGGTTCAAATTGAACACACGAAGTAATCCATTTCTTCAGATTTAACGAAAACGTCAACCTCGCAAGGGGGTTGACGTTTTTTTATGATTCATGAATCTCCAAGTGTTTTTAAGTTGCGACACCAGACAACTGCTCTGATAATGCAAAAGAAATTGCCAACCATTCTAGAGATCGTCCGCAATCACCCCTCTTGCAAAGCGTATATTTGAGGCAA
The DNA here is from genome assembly GCA_044375585.1 of Luteolibacter sp. Lineage (GTDB taxonomy): Bacteria > Verrucomicrobiota > Verrucomicrobiia > Verrucomicrobiales > Akkermansiaceae > Luteolibacter. The sequence continues at coordinate 4,914 of JBILMI010000019.1, read as the reverse complement.
TCGAAAATTGCGTAAACATGAAATACAATCTTTTCCAAAAGCTCACGCTTGCCGCCTTAATCTCGCTTCTTTTGCTTATATTTGTTGGCGCAACCGTTCGCGTCTCGGGAGCTGGCATGGGCTGCCCAGACTGGCCGACTTGCTGGGGACTGTTGATACCGCCGACTCATGTCGATCAAGTCGATTTCAAGAAACTCGATCTAGAAAAATTTCAACGAGATGCCGTGCGACACGGTCGCGATCCGAAGTTGATTACGGAGGAAAGCCTAAAAAATGAATTCAACCCAAGACATGTTTGGACCGAATTTATCAATCGCCTCTGCAGCATGCCCGTAGGGATTTTCACACTTGCATCTTTCGTTGCTTCCTTCTTTTTCATACAAAAACGGCCTAAAATTTTTTATCTATCTTTCACATCTCTGCTTTTGGTTTTAACAAATGCAATCATGGGCAAAATAGTCGTAGAAAGTGGCTTAGCCCCAGGCATCATTACCACTCATCTCGCACTTGCGATGCTTTTGATCTGCACACTCACCTATTGTGTTTGGGCCGGCGGAGATCAGACGACACACGTCTCATTTATTGCCAAAGCCAAACCAGCTTTCGTGATTACTCTAGCTCTCTTCATCGCCATCATTATCGAGGGAATCTCAGGTGCACAGATTCGCGAAATGACCGATGAATTGGCAAAATCCCATCTCAACTCCCCACGTGAAACTTGGATTGGCGAACTCGAAGGCTCCTGGCTCTATCTATTTCACCGCAGCTTCTCATGGCTGATTCTAATTTTAACCATCAGCTCGTTTTGGATCGCTAGAAAAAATCAAATCGGCGGAGCCACGAAGATTCAATGGATCGCCTTAATCATCGTATTTTCGCAAATGTTTCTCGGCCTGATCATGGCGCAAATTCACATCTACTCCTGGGTGCAACTACTGCACGTCGGACTCGCTTCAATCCTGTTAACTCTGGTATTCTTCTGGCTGTTAATTATTCCCAAAGAATCCAGCAAAACCGTCTAAAAAATGAGCTTAACGAGACTCGCTCGTTAAGCTCATTGAATACCTCTAACTCCGTTTGACAATTCGTTCGTCAAGATTCTCCGAACTCTTGTTCGCAGGTTGCTCATTCCGGCGATTTTCTTGATTTCTCAATCGGTTACCATCACGATTTTCTGGCTGGCGCATCGCCCCCGGCATTTCAAATTCGCCCTTACGTCCACTTCGCTCTTTCTTAGGATTTGCTTCACGATTTGAACGAGAATCTCTTTCTTCTCTATTCACTTTTTCTTTCCGTGGGGCTCTTGGCGATTCATCTTTCGGCTCACTCATTCTTGGCTCTAAATGCCCATCATCCTGAGTGTCGTTCACATAAGCGTTCAGGCTTCTGTCGTTACTGTGGCTGGGTTGATTTCCCTGACTTATTCCGAAAAACGATCCGCTTCGAGATGGATGGCTTTGATCATGCGATGGATAACGATCACGATTTGAGTCATGGCTTCTCGATGAGCTAGTGGACTGAATATTTCGCGACCAATCGTTATTTAAACTACGATACCGTTCGCTTCGGTTCTGATAGTTATCAAGCCTGTGGTCATGGAAATGGCTCGGCGGGCTAATGTAGTTACGTCCCGTTCTCCAGCCATGGGGATGTGGCGTACCATACACGTATGCTGGACGGTAACCCACTGGATAATATCCACTTAAATAGGGGTCATAATAGCAGCGTCTTGAGTAATCATAGTAACAACGCGCATAAGGATCATATCCCCAACGCGTGTTATTGGTTCTCACAAAATGCGTGGTCGTGAAATTTCGGCTGCCGTAACCGTATCCATAGCCCGAAGAATATGATGGATTGGAGTATTGCGGTTGATACGCACAGGACGGAATCGCGACAGCGGAAATTGCAGCAGCTGTTGCGACCAGAAACACACGGTTTACTTTCATAGTGATTAATAGACACCGGATCAGAAGAATCTATTCAAGATGATTTCAAATATTTCTGATTAACTAGTTTAATGGCATCCGTACTTGCAGCGAGCCCACTCTCGAGCTTTGCTTTCTCCCATCACATGAAAGATTTTCCCATTCTTATTACTGGAGGAGCAGGCTACATCGGCTCTCATACAGTTCGTCACTTGGTTTCATTAGGTAAAAAGATCGTTGTTCTCGATAACCTCGTATTTGGCCACAAAGACGCCATTGTTGATCCCTCGGTTGAACTTGTCATCGGTAGCGTTGGTGACCAAAAACTGATCCGTGAGCTTTTTGAAAAACATCAGTTTTCTGCAGTCATCCACTTTGCCGCATTTGCCTACGTCGGTGAGTCCGTAACGAATCCTCTCAAATATTATTGGAATAACACTGCCGAGCCCATCGCCCTGCTGCAAGTCATGCAGGAAAAGGACTGCAAAGCCTTCGTCTTCTCTTCTACGTGTGCCACTTACGGCACACCGGAAAGAATTCCTATAGACGAGTCGAATCCTCAAAATCCAATTAATCCCTACGGCCAAAGCAAACTCATGGTCGAGCAAATCCTACGTGATTGTGACAAAGCATGGGGCCTTCGCTCTGCATGCCTCCGTTACTTCAATGCCAGTGGCTGCTCCCAAGACAGCATGATCGGAGAAGACCATGATCCGGAAAGCCACCTTATCCCCAGAGTTCTCATGGCGATAACTGGAGAAATTGATACCCTTGAAATCTACGGTACTGACTACCCAACTCCTGACGGCACATGTATCCGTGACTATATCCACGTCGATGATCTTGCCTCGGCGCACGGCCTAGCACTTGAGCATATCTTAACTAAAGATGAATCCATTCAATGCAATCTCGGCACAGGAAAAGGCATATCTGTTTTAGAAATTATTGCCGCGGCGGAACAAGTCACAGGCAAGAAAGTCCCTATCCGCTATGGCCCCAGACGTGAGGGAGATCCTGCGGAATTGGTTTCGGACCCAACTCACGTCCATAAGACCCTTGGTTGGAAGGCAAAACAATGTGATGTAGTTGATATCGTCAGTTCTGCTTGGTCTTGGATCAATGCGCCCCGCGGAGGAAGGTTTGAAAAATAATCTCAAAAAACTAAATGCAATTACCATGCATTGACATTACTTCTTGCTCTCTCGGAAGAAATCCCCAGACTTAAATTAAGAGTTAGAGCTAATTACATCCAGTTCAGCCTATGAAAAACCCTTCATCATCGCAACGGTGGTCTATTTCCTATCGAAAAGCTTCGCCAGGCTTCTCTCTTGTCGAGATACTTGTCGTCATTTTAATCATCTCAATCCTCATGACTGCTGGTGTGATGGGCTTGAAAAACCTCTCAGTAGGTAAAGGCACTTCCTCCGCAATTGCGACTTGTGAATCGCTCTTTAATGAAGCCCGCACCATCGCGATTTCCAAACGCTGTAATAGCCGTTTGATGGTAGACATCGATAACTCAAGTAGTGATAATTACCTACGTCGAATCGTAATTGCTCACCAAAAAATCAATGATGACGGAACTATCTCTCCCAATGAATGGATTTTAGCAAGCCGTGCATACTTCCTGCCAGCTGCGACATTTTATAGCCGCGAATACTCCAAACTCACCAATGGTGGGAACATACTTGAGGCATCGATGACAGGCGGTAACTTTACTGCTCTTTATGCAGGTAAATACGCCTATTACGAATTCAACGCCGAAGGCATCGCGCTTCAGGCAGGTGCAAGCTTTGTCATTGGTGGAGGCATTCGCCCGAAAGGCCAAGAGCCACGATTTATCAGAGATGCGGAAAAAGATATGGCAGGATTCGTAATCTGGAGAAATGGAAGAACTTCAACTTATCGCAACCCAGAACACATGAATATAGATAGTTCCAAGAAAAATTTCTGATCACATGAAACCCTCAATCCATAACACTCAGAATCCGAACTCTCACGCAACCCAGCGTGGATTTACCCTCATGGAGACCGTGATCGCGATCTTGGTCCTCGCTATCTTGTTAACCGGCTTCCTCACCGTCTTCACTCCTGCCGCACAGGGCATCAGACGGTCCATCAACACTCAGCAAGCAGACCGGCTCCAAGCAACTCTAGAAAGAGACATGTCAACTACTCGTCCTAACGAAACGACTACATTCCCAACCGGTTTTGACAAAGCGTTCACTTGGATACGGAAAGGCAACGACCCCGCAACTGCCATTTTTGTCTATCAATACCGTGGAGATAAAAAGACCACTCGCACTTCTGATGGAACATTAGAGCCAATGAAAAACGCATCAGGCAAAAAACCTGGAGAGGACTATGTCATGCAAACAGCGGCAAGACGTGTCAACGATCCTCTTCTATCAAAAGACCTCGAAGCAATCGTCGGACCCTTGTTTTACGTCATTCCCACTCAACTCGTTACAAAATCAAATCAATTAGTTCTGGGCACACCGGGGAAAATTTTAAATTCAATAGTTCCTCCCGCCACATCAGGAGTTGAAGCAGCTACTCCAAGCGCTTACACGGATGCAGTGATCCCCTTCTCCGCTGCCTTTTTTATGACTCCATCAGTTTCGGCTGAATATTTAACAGGCCAAAAATTTATAGGAAAATTCAATTTAGCTGCCGCAGCCGATTCCAAAGTCAAACCTGTATTCATTCGTAACCTTGCCGTTCGCCGTTGATCACCCATTAAAGTCACATGAAAGCAAACCAAAGAACGACTTCACTTGGCTTCACCTTAATTGAGCTACTCGTCTCATTGGTGATTACCACCATCATCGTTACTATACTAGTAACTGTCACGGTCACTTCTCTGGATATCTGGAACCGTAGCCGTTCCGAAGTGCGTGCATCACTTCAAGGCAAGGCAATGATCGATTCCATGGCAGCAGACTTTGAGTCCATGGCTGTGCGAAGCGGAAACAACTTTCAATGG
>JBILMI010000018.1:0-22285 GCA_044375585.1 Luteolibacter sp. | reverse complement strand
CTGCCCGGTAATTTCTGGAAATTTGCGTGGGTGCGTTACGATGAAACACGTGAGGTGCATCCGATTGTTTCATCAGAATCGCCGATGATCGCATCATATCTCAATGGATCTCTTCAGGCAGCGATTCAAACTGCGACTTTTGACATTAAGACCTTCAGACTCATTTCCATGTGTATCTCCGACAATGAATTGGTTGATTGAGAAATCTCTTCTAGCGTGTATTTAAAGCAGGAAACATTTACCAATCGCACATCATGGTCAGACACATTGTATTATTTCGGTTTAAAGAGGGAATTACTCAGGAGAAGATCGATGAATGTTTCTCTGCGCTCCAAGACATGATGGGGAGGATACCTGGAATTTTGGAATTCGAGCATGGCCCAAATAACAGTCCAGAGGGGCTGAACGAAGGATTTACGCATGGTTTCATCATGACTTTTGATAGCCCGAAAAGTCGGGATGCTTATTTGCCACACCCAATTCATGAGGAGTTTAAAGAACTCGTCGTTCCGTGTTTGGAGCGGGTGGTGGTCTTCGACTTCAATTTATAATGTCGCATGGACTGTTTATATGACTCATTTGGAATCACTTCGGTTTATTCTGTAACGATTATATGATGAGTGAATTCATGGAAATGGTGATCACAAGGCTTTACGCATGATAAAATTTAGCATAAGTAATATATAGTTTTCATCTTCAGGTGCCCAGCATGCCTTTTCATTTAAAATCATATCTCAATTCTCGTCGTTCCTCATTTGTCTTTTTGGTGGCTTTAGTTTGTTTATTAAGTGGGTGTTCTTCTCCGAACTTTCAGAGCCAGCTTGCCTCGAATTCTAATCCGACAGCGGGTGCGAATACTCCGCTCCCAGATCTACTGAACGATTCCGTCGAACCGATAAATCGCGGTATATGGTTGGTAAATGAGGGATTACTGGTTGGTTTGATTCACCCTACAGCCAGAGTTTATCGGACATTGGTACCTTCAAGAGTGCGCGGATCTATTCAGGATTTTGGTCGTAACGTCGCTTATCCTGGTCGGGTTGTGAATCACATGTTGCAGGGTCGTTGGGGTGGAGCGGGGGATGAAACTTTGCGCTTTGTCACAAATTCCACTGTGGGACTTGCTGGATTTTTCGATCCAGCGACCAAATGGAACATGCCGAAATCTGATGCGAACTTTGGCCAGACATTTGGAATATGGGGCTGGAAGCAAAATAATTATGTGGTTTTGCCCTTTTTCGGACCAAGTGATGACCGCAGCGCAATTGGCTTAGTTAGTGATAAACTCTCCGAGCCTCTAAATTATCATCCTCCATACGATATGGTGAATCCGGCGACGACTTACAATCGTCTGAGCGATCTAAGCGAAGAGGCAAAGCGGTTACTCCAAATTGATGCGGACTCTTATGCTACATCCAGAATGGTATGGACATACAGCACTAAGGATAGTGTTCCAGATTTGGAGATGAGAGCTGCTATTGATCTGCCGACGCTTCAGACATTCGGTGCGGTAAATTTCGGCCCTCAAGATCCTAAATTTCTAATACAAAGTCGCGAGATTTCAGTCAGAATTCCTTCCACTGGCCGCAAAATGACAACGACATACTGGCTGCAGCCTGATCCTGCACCTTTGGTTTACATTACTCCTGGACTCACGTCTCATCGCCTCTCTTCAATGTCAATTGGCCTAGCTGAGAGGCTTTATCAAAATGGCTATTCAGTGGTCTGCACAACGAGTGTGTTTCATCCTGATTTTATGAACACTGCATCGACTGCTGATCTACCAGTTTATCCGCCAGTAGATAGCCGAGACCTTTTGGTGGCCGTGACGGAAACGGATCGGGCATTAGTTAAAAAGTATCCGAATCGTTTTACGAAGCGCGCGATGCTTGGCCTTTCTATGGGTGGATTTGAAACCTTACAGATTGCGGCCAGAGAGGATCAAACAAAGTCTGAGTTGATGACGTTTGATCGTTACTTGGCTGTAGATGTGCCCGTTGATATTACTCATGGCTTTAAGGAGTTAGATAAGTTAGTAAACGCGCCATTGAAATGGCCTGAAGCGGAACGTCAGCAGCGCGTGAACAATACCATGCATAAGGTGAACTATGCTTTATCGAATAAAAATAAGTCTGAGCAGCCAGTCATGTTCGATGGTGATGAATCAAAATACCTTATAGGTTTAACCTTCCGAGTCGGTCTTCGTGATATTATTTACGACAGCCAATCAAGAAATCATATGGGAGTGCTTCAAACGCCTATTTCTAATTGGCGTAGAGAGCCAGTTTATAACGAAATTCTTAAGTATTCTTTAGGTGATTACTTTGAAAAATTCGCGGTGCCTTACTATAAAGAAAAAGGAATTACTAGAGATCAGCTTGTGAGAGAAGTGAACTTGAAAACACAAAGCAGCAAGCTACATGCGCAATCCAAAGTCCGCGTTATAGTAAATGAAAATGATTTCCTACTTCGCCCTCAAGACATCACCTGGTTGAGATCAATATTTACAAACTCACGCCTGACGGTTTTTCCTGATGGTGGACATCTTGGAAATATCGGAGATACCAAGGTTCAAGAAGCGATTATGAAATGTTTGGATGGGCTGAAATAACAGCGTAATTACGATTATAGTATTTCATAGGAGTTCAAAACAACGTAACTTCTTTTTGACGATCTCACCGCGGAAATCAGCTGATATTCTCTGGGTAACTCAGGAAAATACGGCTCAAGTCTTGACCAAAAGGAGATATTCGCGTGGTTTGTATGCGTCATACGGGCGGCGCTATCAGTCGATATCCAGTGATAGTCTGTCGAAGACAGATGCTTATTTTAAATTTACCAATCATGATCACTACGCTTACTGGCTCCTCCTTCATTGGCTTTTCTCGTTCCACCGGCACTCAGTCATGTGGACATGCTGTGAACCCTGCAACAGGTGAAGCACTGGCTCCAATTTACCTTTCTGCGACTTCTGAAGAAGTCGAGCAAGCCATGGCTTTGGCTGCTGCGGCGTTTCCAGTTTATTCGAATTTACCTGGAAAAACCCGTGCGGCTTTCCTTCGTAAAATCGCTGAAAAAATCGAGTCTGTGGTAGAGGATATCGTGTTGCGTGGTCCTCAGGAAACCGCACTTCCTGAAGCGAGGATGCGAGGTGAAACTGGACGCACAACTGGCCAGCTGCGCTTGTTCGCAACCATGTTAGAAGAAGGCTCATGGGTTGATGCTCGCATTGAACGCGCATTGCCAGATCGCCAGCCAGTTCCGAAGCCCGACCTTCGCTCGATGCTTCGCCCACTCGGTCCAGTTGCGGTTTTCTGCGCCAGCAATTTTCCACTCGCATTCTCTGTGGCTGGAGGTGACACCGCATCGGCTCTTGCAGCAGGTTGCCCAGTCGTGGTGATCGCACATTCATCTCATCCGGGTTGCGCAGAAATCGTAGCAAACGCAGTCATCGCAGCCGCAAAAGAATGCGGTATGCCAGAAGGTGTCTTCTCAGTTCTTTACGGTGGTGGTCGCACGATAGGTCAATCTGTTGTCAAACATCCAGTGATCCAAGCTGTTGGCTTCACTGGTTCACGCAGTGCTGGAACGGCTCTCATGGAAACCGCTGCAAATCGTCCTCAGCCTATTCCAGTTTACGCAGAAATGAGCTCGATCAATCCGATTGTGTTCTTGCCTGGTTCACTTGCGAAAGGTGAGTCAGCTCTTGCGGAAGCTTACTACGGCTCACTTACGCTCGGTGCTGGTCAGTTCTGTACAAACCCAGGTCTGGTATTCTTGCCAACAGGGCAGGGAGACGAATTCCTCGAAAAACTCAAAAGCCTCGTAGAAGTCGGCTCACCAAGCACCATGCTCAACGCAGCAATCTGCAAAGCGTTTGCTGACGCGACCTCATCCTTCTCTAACATTTCTGGAGTTGAAGTTTTAGCGCTCAGCTCCGCAGAAAAAGCGCACGGTCAATGCGCGCCTGCAGTATTCACGGTGATGATCGAAGATTTTCTTAAAAACGAACATCTCCAAGCTGAGATGTTCGGTCCTGGTTCACTTATCGTTCGAGGTAGTACAGCCCAGATCGAAGCCGCAATCGCAAAACTCGAAGGGCAACTTACAGCTACCGTCCACGGCACACCCGAGGAGCTGATTCAATACTCAAGCTTGGTCGGTGCTCTGCAACAACGCGCAGGTCGCTTGATTTTCAACGGTTTTCCAACTGGTGTGGAAGTTTGCTCTAGCATGGTTCACGGAGGACCGTTTCCAGCAACCTCCGATGGTCGTAGTACTTCCGTTGGCACGATGGCAATCTTCCGCTTCTGTCGTGCCATTGCTTGGCAGAGTTTTCCAGACGCTGCACTTCCTGCAGAATTACAAGAGAGCAATCCGCTTGGGATTAAGAGAATGGAGAATTGAACTTTAAAGGTAGGGTCCTCTCGTATACCCCGATATGTCGGGGCCGAGACGACCGTTGCTAAAACGCAACGGTAAGATTTTTTATCAGAGGGGAGAAGATCATAATGCTTCATCATCGAATTCATTATTCTACATGAATCACGGTCAATACGGCGTGTTGATTTTACTTTTTTTGTAACCCCCCGAAACGAATCGCCATTTTCCATCACGACCTCGTGAACGAAATAGGAGCTCAAGTGTCACCACTTCCTGAGGCGGAGGTTTTTTCCCCCTTCTTTATGAATCAAAAGTTGAGACACCATTCACCCTCATGCCGCGGGACAGGAAAGCCGCTTCTTCAACATTGCACTCACGATAGTAAATCGTGGTTCTTTTCTCGAAGATTCCCATTGTTTTCAGGCTTTCGCGGCATGGCTATTTTTATTGATACCTAATCTCAATAACCTAGTGTTTTTTATTTTATATTTACGAAAGAAAAACGCTTGTGAAATTTTTCACAATCTCTCAGTCTGCTCGCGGCTTACCACCTTACTCACTTAGCTCTCATGGCGAATATTTTTCCACGCTGGTCGAACTTACTTCCTTTTCAAATCGCATTTTGCCTTGGCACCATCGGGGCAGGGGTAGTTGTTGCTGTAGCTTACTACGCAACACCAAAGGCACAAGCTGTCGGATATAAACCGTCGCAGCCAATTCCATTTTCTCATAAAATCCATAGCGAGCAACTCGGTTTGGATTGCCGTTATTGCCATTCTTTTGTGGATGTTGCTGGCCATTCTAACGTGCCAAGCGGTAACACATGTTGGAACTGTCACCAGCATGTTCAAAAGGATAGTCCGAAGCTCGCTCCACTCCATCGCTCAATGAATGTGAATTATCCTGGATATGATGGTAAGCCCATTCAGTGGGTGCGCGTTCACAAGGCTCCCGATTATGTTTATTTTGACCACTCAGCACACGTGAATCGTGGAATTTCCTGCCAAAGCTGCCATGGTAATGTGAATGAAATGGAAGTCGTTTACCAAGCTCAACCTCTTTCCATGGGATGGTGCTTAGAGTGCCACCGGGCTCCTGAAAAACATCTCCGCCCACTTGAGGAGGTTTTCAATTTCCATTATGGCGACGCAGATGTCGCCAAATACGCTAAGCCTGGTGACGATTTGAAGACCACACTTGACCTCGGTAAAAAACTTAAAGAGCAATTCTCGGTTCACCCCAAGGCTACTTGCGCCACCTGCCACCACTGAGCCACAAATTTTTCATAAACATCTTTCAGCAGCCCTGATATGAGTAAACGCATTTTGCAACACCCCGCAGTCCCTAATGATGAGACCACCGTCTCATGGCGTAGCACTGGCCAACTTGAGGATACTAAAGATTTCCGTAGCTGGATGGATCGTGAATTTCCGCAGGGTGCGGCTGAAATGGAAAATCAAGAAGCACTTGAGACGAGTCGCCGTTCGTTCCTTAAACTCATGGGTTCATCGACCGCTCTTGCCGGATTTGGCATGGTCGCTTGTCGCCGCCCAGAAGCTTACCTCGTTCCATACACCAAAGCACCAGAATGGGTGATTCCGGGTAAAGCAACTTACTACGCATCTTCTCTGCCACGTGCTACGGGTGCTGTGCCGCTGGTTGTCACTACCTTTGAGGGTCGCCCAACGAAAGTTGGCCCAAATCGTTTGCATCCTGACTACGAGGGAACCGATGCGTTTGCTCAAGCGTCTGTTCTCGATCTCTACTCAACCTCGCGTTCACGTGTCTTCCTCAATGGTGGGAAAAAAGCAAAGCTCTCCGATTTCCAGGCGGCTCTCAGTGAGATTGCTAAGGACAAAGATGCTAAAATTGGTTTTGTATTCGGCGCCGATGAGAGCCCGACGCGTCTGCGTTTGCTAACTGAGCTCTCTGGCTCATTCAGCAAGGCCAAGTTTTATCAATACGAGGCTCTGACAGTTAACGACAAAGAGATTCTCGGTGATGGTGTTAAACTGGTCCCAGACTTCGCGAATGCGGATCGTATCCTTTCACTTGATTGCGACTTCGCTGGAACCGATCCACAAGGTTCTAACATTACATTCTTTAATCGTCGTAAGCCAGAAGGCTCGGGTTACGAATCGAAACCAAACGCAGGTTCAATGAACCGCCTTTATTCGGTTGAGTCAGCTTTCAGTCTCACCGGCGGAATGGCGGATCACCGATTGCGGATCGCACCAAGTCGCATCGCAGCAATCGCTGCAGAAATCGCACGTCAAGTCGGTGCCCCAAATGGTGGTATCGCATCGACCACCGACAAGAACGAGCTGAAATGGATCACAGAACTCGTTAAAGATCTTCAGAAGAGCGGGGTCAAGACTGCTGTTCTCGCAGGTTCGCGTCAGTCCAAAGCTGTCAAGCACCTTGCACTTGCCATCAACATCGCTCTCGGAAACATCGGCGAAGGCAAGGGCCTGCAGGCGTATGAGACTGAAAACAAGGGTTTCGGCGACATCGCTGCACTGACTGATGATCTTAACAAATCTGAGGTAGAAACCGTAGTTTTCCTTACTCCTGCAAACCCAGTTTATGATGCACCTTCGGATCTGAAGTTCGCCGAGGCTCTCGCGAAGGCTAAGGTCAGCATTCATGTTAGTGATCGCACCAACGCCACTGCCTATGCATGCACTTGGCATGTTCCTCTCGCTCACTACTTAGAATCATGGAGTGATGCGAAAAGCGTTCGCGGAGTTTACTCTGTGGTTCAGCCGATGATTCTTCCTCTCTATCCTGATTGTGTTTCAGAGATTGAGCTTATCCTTGCTTTCTTGGATGGCGGAAAACTCTCTCTCGGAGAAGGGGAGAAGGGTGCTCCAGCACCTGCCATGCTTGCTGTAAAAACCACTTTCAACGGCACGGATGCTCAGTGGAAAGAAGTTCTTAAAAATGGCTTCCACGTATCGACAACTCATGCCACTGCTTCGATTTCACTTTCCGCGAAGGCGTTAGAGGAAATCTCCAAGGCAAAAGTAGGTGCGCCGAGTGCAAAGCAACTCGATGTTATTTTCGCAACTGATGCTTCTGTTTACGACGGACGTTGGATTGACAACGGTTGGCTACAAGAAGCTCCAGATCCGATTTCCAAGCTCACTTGGGATAACGCCGTTCTGATCGCGCCAAAGACGGCTAAAGAGCTTGGTATTTACGATGATATCATCGCCCTTGAGACACGTTTTGCATCGGCATCGCCAGATGGCGAAGGTCAAAACCGCAAGTCACCGATGATTACGGTTACGGTGAACGGTAAATCACTCACGCTTCCTGTTCTTATTTCCTTCGGCCAGTCCGAAAATACACTGATCATCCCACTCGGTTACGGCCAAGGCTTTAACAACGAAGATGAATTAGGTCGCGGTAACTCAAAAGGCACTAAATATGTTGGCCTTGTTGGCGTGAACCGCGGCTTCGATGCTTATCCGCTCCGCACCTCTAACACTTCTTACTTCGCCACCGGCGCAACGATCGAAAAAACGAATGATCGTTATTCAGTTGCTCTCACTCAAGAGCACAACGCGATGTATGGTCGTGCACTTGCACGTGAGATCTCCACCGATACGCTAGATCACAAAGGTAGTTTCAATGAACAACTTGCGGGTGTTAAAAAACAAGGCAACGATTCACACGCACCAGTTAATATTTCTCTCTATAAGCAAGAAGACCGTGAAGGTAATTCCTTGTTAAGCGACAAGCTCCATCAGTGGGGAATGACGATTGACCTTTCATCTTGCATGGGTTGCAACGCTTGTCTGGTTGCTTGCCAATCGGAAAATAATATCCCGATTGTCGGTAAAGAACAAGTTGCCAAAGGCCGGGAAATGCATTGGATCCGCATGGATCGTTACTTCGCCACGCATAAGGATAATAAATTCGATTCAGGTAATGTTGAGATGATTCCGCAACCGGTTGGCTGTATGCAGTGTGAATCGGCGCCTTGCGAAACAGTTTGCCCAGTCAACGCCACGGTTCATACTGAAGACGGCTTGAACGCCATGGCATACAACCGTTGCATCGGAACTCGCTACTGCGCCAATAACTGCCCATACAAAGCGCGTCGTTTTAACTTTTTTGATTACAATAAGCGCAACCCGCTCATCAAAAACAACCTTAACAAAGGTCCACTTGGTGAGCGCCAAGACGGCGCAGCAAATCATCTTCAGAAAAACCCGAACGTTACCGTTCGTATGCGCGGCGTGATGGAGAAATGCACTTATTGTGTGCAGCGCCTCAAAGACGCGGTCATCCGTCAGAAGCGCGGGCAGAAACAGGAAGTCCTCGAGTCTGGTAAAACTTCACCGGAATATCAAGTTTCCAACGAGACCCTCCGCATCCCAGTTGATTCCGTCAAAACTGCCTGCCAAGATGCTTGCCCAGCAGAAGCGATCAGCTTCGGAAACCTCCTTGATGAAAAAGCCTCCGTAATGGGACGTGCCAAAGTATTGGAACGTAACTACGACCTGCTTCAATACATCGGAACTCGTCCTCGTACCAGTTACTTGGCTCGTGTGAAAAACCCAAATCCTGAAATGCCAGACGCTCCGTTCATCGGTCAAGCAACCATCCACATGGTCTGATTTTCTAACTGATATTCTCTCTCGATTTTACCCATACCCATGGCCTCCACCTCAGAAACCACACCGCATCAAGAATCAGGAATCAAACTTCCTGTTCTCAAGCGCGAAAAGTTGATTCTCAATGACCGATCCTATCATTGGATCACTGACCGTATTTGCGGAATCATTGAAAATCGTCAACCACTGCTTTGGTGGCTCTTGTTTCTTCCATCGTCTTTGATCGCATTGATCGGGGTTGGCGGGGGATTGTCTTATCTAGTCGCGAGCGGTGTTGGTGTATGGGGTATGTCCAACCGAGTTTTCTGGGGATGGGACATTACGAACTTCGTGTTCTGGATCGGTATCGGCCACGCCGGAACTCTGATTTCTGCCGTGCTTTTCCTCACTCGACAAAACTGGCGAACCTCCATCAACCGTGCAGCGGAAGCGATGACGATTTTCGCGGTGATTTGTGCCGGTATTTTCCCAGCCTTCCACGTGGGTCGTGTTTGGTTCGCATGGTTTCTCGCACCCATTCCTAACGCCAATGCAATCTGGCAAAACTTTAAATCTCCACTGCTTTGGGACGTGTTCGCGGTTTCGACTTATTTCACGATCTCTCTGATCTTCTGGTATCTCGGCATGGTTCCTGACCTCGCAACAATCCGTGATCGTTGCAAACCCGGCATTCGCAAAATTCTTTATGGGATTTTCGCCCTCGGTTGGAGAGGTGGCAACCGTCAGTGGAGTCATTACGAAATGGCTTACCTCTTGCTCGCCGCACTTTCCACACCTCTCGTGCTCTCGGTTCACTCGGTAGTCTCTTTCGACTTCGCAACTTCAGTCGTTCCCGGCTGGCACACCACGATTTTCCCTCCTTACTTCGTTGCAGGTGCCATCTTCGGTGGTTTCGCTATGGTGCTTACGATCATGATTCCCGCCCGTTTCATTTACGGCTTGCAGGATTTGATCACCATGAAGCACATCGACAACATGGCGAAAATCATCCTGCTCACCGGCACGATCGTGGGCTACGCCTATTTGATGGAGCTCTTCGTCGCATTCTACTCCGGAGCGATCTACGAAATGGATGCCTTCAAATTCCGTATCGCCGGACCTTATTGGTGGGCCTACGCAGCGATGATGTCGTGCAACGTGCTTTCACCACAGATCTTCTGGTTCAAATCTTGCCGCGAAAATCTCTGGGTTGTAATGATCGTGGCGATGTGCGTTAACGTCGGCATGTGGTTCGAGCGCTTCGTCATCATTGTCACCACACTGGCTCGTATGTGGCTGCCAGGTGATTGGAAAACCTACAGCCCGAGTGGTGTGGAAATGATGACCTTCGTCGGCACCATCGGACTTTTCTTGACCTTGTTCCTATTGTTCCTGCGCTTCCTTCCATGCATCAACATCGCCGAGGTGAAATGGTCGAAGCTTGAAAGCGATCCACACTTCGAGGATAACGATTCCCACCCAGATGCCGGCACCGTTGAAATCGCGGCCTACCAGCATGAGCTAACAGGTAAATAAATTTCAAATTTCAAATTTCAAATCTCAAATTTCTATCACGTGAGCACTACCCGAAAACGAGTTTATGGCTATCTCGCCGAGTTCAAAAGCGCCTCGGCGCTCTACAAGGCTGCGGAAAAAGTCCGCGATGCGGGCTTCAGCAAATGGGATTGCTACACCCCATATCCTGTCCATGGTCTTGACGGAGCGATGGGTCTGAAACGTTCAATTCTTCCTTGGTTCGTGTTTTTCGGTGGTATCACCGGCACCGCGACGGCTTTCACCCTCGCTTACGTGACTCAGGTGGTGATTTACCCAACCGTCGTTCAGGCGAAGCCGACCAACATCTTCACGATCCCAGCGTTCTTCCCAATCATGTTTGAGCTCACGATCTTGTTCTCAGGTTTCACCGTGCTCTTTGGATTACTTGGTTTGATTCAATTACCGCGCCTCAATCATCCTTTGTTTGCTAGTAAACAATTCCACCGCGCGACCGATGACGGTTTCTTCATCGCTATTGAAGCGCGTGATGAAAAATTTAGCCCACAAGCCACTCGCGACCTGCTCGCAGACATCGGCGGCGAGAACATCGAACTCGTCGAAGAAGAGCAGAATTAACCCACCTTATATCAGCACACTTCATCATCAGCCATGCGCTACTTTTTCTTAGCATACGCCATTGTCGCAGTTCTCGTTGTCGGGATACTGGGCTTCCGTGGTCAGCATTTCTCAAAGCCACCCATTCAGGTGTTTCCTGATATGGATAATCAAGATAAACTCAAAGCCCAAGCCCCGAGTAGTTTCTTCGCGGATCGCCAAGGCTCTCGTCAACCTGTTGTCGGCTCTCAGCCACTGGGTTTCAATGAGACCGGTATCAAAGAGATCGGTGGAATTCCAGAATACGAATTCGGTGGTCAAACGGGTTACTACTACACCGGTCAAGTCGGCGATTACTTCGGCACTGGAATGCCTGATGAACTCGGACTCGACTCCGCAGAAACCGCTACTCAAATCATCAAACGTGGTAAAGAGCGCTACAATATTTACTGTTCTGCTTGTCATGGTGAAAGCGGAAACGGCCTCGGTGTTACATCTCGCTACGGAGTTCCAGGCATCGCTAACTTCCACCTCGATACTTTCAAATCCGCATCTTATCCAGATGGCCGCATATTCGATGTCATTACTCATGGTAAAGGCATGATGAGTGGATACGGATCTAACATTCCTGTCCGTGATCGCTGGGCGATCATTTCCTACGTCCGCACTCTCCAAGCAGCTAAAGAAGCAGCAACCGCAGCCAAATAATTTTCCGATGTCCCACCACGTCACATCCTCAGATATAGCCGTCCACGGCGATCATCTCGAACAATCGAAGATCGCTAATATCAAATCCATTTCACTCATCGTTGCCGTAGTAGGCACCATCGTGAGTTTGATTGCGCTTTTCGGCGGGTTCGAAAAGTGGCTTCCAAAACTCCAAGGTTCGTATGCCTACTCGTGGGTATTTGCTTATTATTTTTTCCTAACACTTTCCATTGGTGGTGTATTTTGGACTCTACTCCATAACGTTTCCAACTCGGGATGGGGAACTTCTGTTCGCCGTATATTTGAGAATCTAGGTTCTACTTTCCCATGGATCTTCTTGTTCGGTCTTCCTCTGGCTTTTCCGCAGGTAAACCAATACCTCTTTGAATGGATGAATATTCATCGCGAAGCTGGTAAAGGTGCAGTGATCGATCATCTTCATCACGTTGATCACCTACTTTACAACAAGCATTGGTTTATGAATATTCCGTTCTGGCTTGGACGTTTTGCTTTCTATGGCATCGGTCTTTCTTTGGTGATCTTTTTCCTCCGTAAACTTTCCACCGATCAAGACACCGATCCTACTCCCACTGTCCAGCGCTTATTCCGTGCGCGGTTCCATTCGACCTACACACTGATCATCTTTGCTCTCACGATCACCTTCACGGGTTTCGATTTCCTTATGGGTCAGGATTACAAATGGTTCTCCACGATGTGGGGTGTATACATCTTTGCTGGTTCCGCTCTTAACTCGATGGCAGTCATCGTTCTGGTTGCTGCATGGCTTAAAAGCAAAGGCCATCTTCAACATGTTACTGGACCTGAGCATTTCCACATCATGGGTAAACTGATGTTCGCCTTTACGACCTTCTGGGCCTATATTGCGTTCTCTCAGTATTTCCTGATCTGGTATGCAAATATCACCGAAGAAACTTCCTACTTTTTGATTCGTAACACGGGTAACTGGAACATCGGTATGATCTGCCTCGTGTTTTTGCACTTCGTTCTTCCTTTTGTTGTTCTTCTTCAAGCTTGGTTGAAAAAAAATCCGAAATACCTCTCCATCGTTGCGATCTACACGCTTTGCATGCACGCGCTTGATCACTACCTCATCACCATCCCAGAACGTGGTATCTCACTTGGTCGCATCAATCATGAGGTCTTTGGTGATATTGTAACCTCTATTCCAGGTGCCTTCTGGGGTGATATTTTTGCCTTCGTCACCATTGGTGCTGCATTCATCTTCGTTCTCCTTCGTGCTCTTGGTCAACACTCACTCTATCCGAACCGTGACCCACGTATCCTCGAATCCGCTAATCTTTCTAACTGATTTTTATCTCTAACCGCATGGACCCCACTCGCGATAATCTACTGATCCGATTCAAAGCTTTCATCGATGGCCTCGGAATCATCACGCTCTTTGCTGTATTGTTGCTCGTCATTTTTGGCGCAGCAGCTGCTTTCGGCTGGTTAAAAAAAGGTGCGGAGCCTGAAGATGCGGCGGCAAAAATTCGCCAATCAGTTAAAGCTGAGGTTGTTGCAGAACAAGCGAAGTTCCTATCTAATAGTGCAATCGATTCCGTAACTCCCAATGTGGCGAAATTACTTGCTAACTCTAATCCCATCGCTCTTGAAGTTCCTGCACAAGTTGTTCCTGGATCCGAAACTGCCAAGAAACTCGCTGGTGATGTGCCTATCGATCCTGCACAAATGGAAATCGGTAAAACTCAGTTTCTCGTCTGTGGCGCATGCCATGGTCAAAACGGGGAAGGGACAGCAGCTGGCCCTCCACTTGCAGGTTCAGAGTGGGTTACTGGACCTATATCCAATTTAGTTCGTATTCAGCTTCGTGGATTAAAGGGGCCGATTGAAGTAGCGGGTAAAGTGTACGATTTTCCTGCAGGGATGATGGCATTATCCTACCAGACCGATGAACAGGTTGCAGCTGTATTGACCTATATTCGGAACAGTTTCGGAAATAAAGCCTCGGCGGTGAAACCTAAAGATGTTCAATCACTACGCAGTGAGGTCGGCCAACCACAAGTCACCGTTGAAGAACTCACGAAGCCGTGAGTCAGAAGCTCTAACGATTTAACTAGTCCAGATGTCTACAGAAATTTCAATCACCACCGCACAGGATGCTCAGTTGAGAGCCGAAATCGACCGCTCGCTTCGTCACCCAGTGA
This sequence comes from Luteolibacter sp., assembly GCA_044375585.1. Taxonomy (GTDB): domain Bacteria; phylum Verrucomicrobiota; class Verrucomicrobiia; order Verrucomicrobiales; family Akkermansiaceae; genus Luteolibacter. The sequence goes on along the minus strand of JBILMI010000018.1, from coordinate 8,292 downwards.
TGTTTTTCCTAACCAGTGGTGCTGCATGGCTCGCTGTCTCATTGATTCTTGGAATTATTTCCTCAGCGAAAGTCCATTCGCCTGAGTTCTTGGATTGCTGCTCGTTTCTCACCTACGGACGCACTCAAGCAGCCCACCTTAATGTGTTAGTCTATGGTTGGGGTTTCCAAGTGGCTTTTGGAGTTATCATCTGGTTGATGTCCCGCTTATCTCGCCAACCATGTAAGGCGGCTGGATTAATTCTCACAGCTGGTCACGTATGGAATTTAGGCATATCTCTGGGTATTTTAGGTATTCTTTGTGGATATGGCACAGGTATTTCTTGGATGGAATTTCCTACATTCGCATGGCCAGTTATGCTTCTCAGTTATATCGCGATTCTGATCTGGTCATTCGTTCAGTTCAAAGTTCGCCCTGAAGGATCCGTTTACATTTCCCAGTGGTATTTGATGGCAGCTATGCTCTGGTTCCCATGGGTATTCATTACGGCAAATGTTCTCATTCATCTTGTTCCAGGAAATCCGGTCATGGCAGCTGGTATTGCTGCTTGGTATAAGTCTGCGATCATTTTCCTTTTCTTCACTCCTGTTGCTTTAGGAACGGCTTTCTATTTAGTTCCGAAAGTGACGGGTAGAGCGGTTCAAAGTTATTCTCTGGCAAAAATTGGTTTCTGGTCACTTGCTGTCATTATGCCTTGGGCAGGTATGCAGAAGTTGATGGGGGCACCTATTCCTTATTTCCTTCCTCATATCGGTGCTGCCGCAACGATCTTGTTTTTCATTCCTGCTCTCACCGCGTCAGTCAATCTCCTTCAAACTGCCTCTTCTTCTGGAAATGTCGTTCATTATAGTCCTACACTGCGTTTCACGATGGCTGGCTTGTTAGGCCTTATCGTAATGGCAGTCACCGTTGCGTTTATTAATATTCCCGGTTCAACTCTTAAGCTTAGTCAATTCTCTATGTCAGGCTACGGATTTGAAATTCTTGCACTTTACGGGTTCTTCAGTTTCGTGATGTTTGGTGCAATTTACTTTATCGTTCCACGTATCACTCGTCGTGAGTGGCTCTCAAGGCGATTGATCAAGATGCATTTCTTCATCTCCATTTATGGAATCATCATGATCGCACTCGTTGCGATTTTCGGTGGCTTGCAACAGGGGATGGGCCAAGAAGAATTCAATAAGCCATGGATCGATCTCGCATTCCGTGCATATGGGTATGCTTGGGCTACCACGATTGCTTGGTTCTTTATCTTAATCTCAAACGTCTTTTTCTTCCTTCACTTGTTGGTTATGTGGCTGCGCTTAGGTCGTCGCAGTAACCACCCAACACTTCTTATCTCTGACCACGGCGATAGTCCGCATGGTGAGGAAGGCGACATTGATAACTGTGGCCCAGGCACCGTCACACCAGCCCACTAAAACATTTTACCCAGAAAATTTCACATGAGCTTCCGCACATTCTTCCTCAGCCTCTCCGTCAGTTTCGGAGTTGCATGGTTGGCCATTGTTGTCGTCCCTTACTTTAAGATGCGCTCGATTGAGCCTATCTCTATGGGAGAAGACGCCACGGGAACCAACGCTGTATTCATTCCTAAAAGAGCCGGGCGTATCGCCGATGGTTCTAGGGTATATGCTGAGAATGGCTGTTACCTCTGCCACACTCAATTGGTTCGCCCGACCTACGCCGGTAACGATATCTTCCGTTCCGATTTGGGCGGAATGGTTTTTGATGATGAGCGTGGTGATACCCGCCGTGAAACAACAGTTTATGATTATGCTAACGAGAAAGTAGCTCAGATTGGTGAAACTCGTTTGGGGCCAGATCTTTCGAATCTAGCAGTTCGTGTGGTTAATACTTACGCCAAAGATATTTCTCCTGAGGCATGGCTTTATCGACATCTTTACAATCCTCGTGCGAAAGCAGCATTCAGGGAATCGGCGTGCCCTTCATTCAGATTCTTATTTGATCAGAAGAAAATCTACGGAGTCCCAACGGGTGGTGCTCTTGAATTTACTGAAATGAGTGACGTTGAAATCGTTCCGAATTCTGATGCTCGTGCGTTGGTTTCTTACCTGTTGTCCTTGAAAAAAGATCAACCTGTTCCAGATTCACTTAACTTTGCAAAACCAGCCGACGCAGCTACACCTGCTCCTTGATTTTTAAACAATTCTCTCATTTTCCATAGCAATATTTCCCACCATGTCTTCGCCCAGTCCGCAATCGAATCAAAAACCCGATCTTGACGACTCGATCAATGTCACCAAGACCCACGGTCGTGTTGAACTTGAATCCGCAGCAACGTTGCGCGAACGTCGTATCGCAGACAACGGCCATGAACCAGTAGCCTTGTGGGTGATTGTAGCTTGTGGCATCGTCCTGCTTATCGCTGGAGCAGTTCTCGGCAACGCAGGTAATTTTTTCTCTTACGATGACCTTATTCGCCCTAAATATGAGCGTGATGAAGTTCCAGGTGGTCCCTCAAAAGGTCCAGCTCCTAAGCTAGCACTTGCAGCATTCAGTGCTCGCGGTAAAAATGTTTACGCTGCGAAATGTAACGGTTGTCATGGTGCCGATGCGAAAGGTGATGGAATTAATTATCCATCGCTTGTGGGTTCTAAGTTTGTAATCGGTGACACACAGAAATTTGCGATGGTTATTCTGAACGGTATTCAAGGACCCACAAGTACCGGAAAAGTTTATGGTGCAGGTGTCATGCCAGCACAGGGTGCAGGCATGACAGCCGTTGACCTCGCTACTCTGATGACTTTTGTTCGCAATAACTATGGTAATGAATCAGGTGATGTCGTCACCGTCGATATGGCAGCCAAAGCAATCGAGATCTCTGCTGCACGTGAAAATACCGGTCAAGCAGTCACCGCAGATGAGATCGCAGCCAAACACATGATGATGCTACCTGGTGAGACTCTAGATCCTACCACGCTTGTTAATCCGACTACCCTGACGGCAGCTCCCTAATTTCAAAACAAAAGCGGCTGCTGCTACTTCACTAAACTAATTCACCTATCCATCTCCGCCTAAATAACTTATGAGCGCCCACACAGCATCTCACGACATCCAGGATCATCATGACGACCATGGTGACCATGGTGACCACCATCATAATTCCGGCTGGTTTAAAAAATACGTTTTCTCCACAGATCATAAAACCATCGGTATTCAGTATGGCATTACAGCCATGTTGTTTTTGGCTTTCGGTTTCTATCTGATGATGGTGATGCGTTGGAGCATCGCTTATCCTCACCAGCCGCTTCCAGATTGGATGGGCTGGATTTTCACAGATAATTGGAAATCACGTTGGCTTCAGGATGGAAAAGTCACGGGTGAGACTTACAACATGTTCGGCGCGATGCACGGAACGATCATGGTCTTCCTTGGTATCGTGCCCTTAGGCTTTGGTGCTTTTGGTAACTATGTGACTCCTCTGCAAATTGGTGCAGTTGACATGGCTTTCCCTAAGCTAAACATGATTTCATATTGGACTTACCTTGCTGGTGGTCTGGTCATGTGCGCCTCATTCTTCATGGAATCTGGGGCGGCGAAATCTGGATGGACTAACTACTCTCCACTTGCCGGTTTTGCCGATGGACAAATCGTTAACCAATGGCTCGCAGGTCAAACTCAGTGGTTGCTCGGCCTTGTATTATTAATCACGTCCTCACTTCTAGGATCGGTCAATTTCATCACGACGATTATCAATCTGCGAGCGCGTGGAATGACCTGGATGCGTTTGCCTTTCTTCGTTTGGGCGATGCTAGTTACAGGTTTCCTCCTTCTACTCGCTTTCCCTCCACTTGAAGCTGCTGGCATCATGCAGCTTATGGATCGCGTGGCTCATTCATCCTTCTTTATGCCTTCTGGTCTCTTTACCAAAAGTGATGGTCTCGTTGATCTTGCGGGTGGTGGCTCACCTCTGCTTTTCCAACACCTTTTCTGGTTCCTTGGTCACCCAGAAGTTTATGTTCTTCTTTTGCCTGCCATCGCATGCGTTGCAGAAATTATCCCTGTTAACACTCGTAAGCCACTCTGGGGTTACAAGTCCATGGTCTATTCCGTCCTTATTCTTGGCTTTCTCTCCTTCATCGTATGGGCCCACCACATGTATATGACCGGAATGGGTTCCTCTGTTTCGACTTTCTTCCAAACGACGACAGTTTTAATTTCTATCCCATCCGTCATTATTATCACTGCGATGTTGATCTCACTGTGGGGTGGTTCGATCCGTTTCACTCCGCCGATGCTATGGGCTTGCGCTTTCATACCGATGTTCGGTATCGGTGGTCTTACCGGCTTGCCTCTGGCATTTAACCTCGTCGGTCTTCACCTTCACGATACCTATTACGTCATCGGCCACTTCCATTATGTGGTTGCACCGGGTATTCTGTTCGGACTCTTTGCAGGTGTTCATCACTGGTATCCAAAAATTACAGGACGCTACACGAGCAGCACGCTAAATCATCTTCATTTCTGGCCAAGTTTGATCTGCATGAACGTCTTGTTCTTTCCCATGCTAGTTCAAGGTATGGCGGGCTTCCATCGCCGTTGGTATAACGGTGGTGATGCATATCTCGAAAAAGCAGCCGATAGCGCCAACGTCTTCGGTAATATCGTTCGCGATCACATTGACCTTAATATCGTGATGTCATGGGGTGCGTGGGCATTAGCAGTTGCTCAAATTCCTTTCATTATCAATGTGCTGCTTGCTTGGAAAATGGGCAGAAAAGTGGAGAACGATAACCCGTGGGATGCAACCACTCTTGAGTGGGCGACTCCTACACCTCCGGGTCACGGAAACTTCACTTTCGATATCGCGGTATATCGCGGTCCTTATGAGTATTCCCGCCCTGACTGCGATAAAGACTATTTTCCGCAATGGCAGGTTCCTAACAAGAATGTTCAGGGGACTGAAGAAGATTCCAACGTCACCACTCCAAAAGACACTCATTAAGCTCCACAGCTCCCTGAAAATTAGCCTTAGCCAAATTTAGAAATGGAAATCCCATATATCTTCACACCCCGCAAAGACACGGGTCTTGTAAACTCCAAGATCGCTATCTGGCTTTTCCTCGCCTCCGAGGTCATGCTATTCGGCGGTTTCTTTTCCGCTTATGTATATCTGCGCTTGGGTGCGGATTATCCATGGCCAGAACGGAGCCTTCCGGTGCTTCCTGGTTTGATTAACACCTTCATACTGATCGCCTCATCGGTGACCGTGGTCTTTGCATGGGCGGCATTGAAATTGCGCAAGTGGAGGCAGTTCCAAGTCTACATGTCCATCACGGTGGCTTGCGCGGCACTTTTCATGGTGCTCAAAGGAATTGAGTATTATCTGAAATTCCATCACCAAGCGGTTCGTTTGCATGACTACTCGATTGTTGAGGGTCACCTTGGCTACGAAAAGGAAGGTAAAGAATATGTCCTTGATCACAAAGGCCATCGTATCGAAGAAAATATGATCCGCGTGAAAACGGAGAAACTGACATTCTCTACGAAAAGGTATCACGCTGCATGGGTTGAAGAGATGCTTGATGAGGCTAAACATCATCAAGCCGAGATCAAACTTGCTGCTGATATCAATGTGATCACTGAAGAAGGTAAGCCTGAAATCGAAGTTGCAAAAGCGGGAACTCCCCTGAGTCTCGAGCTCCTCAAAAAAATCAAGGATACGCACATAGCAGCACTTGCTCATAACTCAGAGCTACGAATTGATGCGCTCAGCGCTGCTTGGAAAGCGGCTAAAAAAGAAAATCCTGGCAAAAAAGGTTGGGAGTTATCTGATCGTGTTAACATTGATATAGAAGCTCTCAAGCCTCGGATGTTGGGTGAAATTCCGTCGGTGACTTTTGAACTTAGCTCTGCCGCTGAATTGCTCTTCAAACCTCGAAATATCAAGGAAGGTAAAACTAGCTCTACTCTACGCGACGATACAATTATCCATGGAGAGCTTGAGAATAGCCCTATGGTTTTTCATTACGTCGATGCGATTGATTTCCAATGGTTGGTCATGAAGGCTGAGAATAAGGGTATTTCTGCCGAGGCAGCTATTAACAACTCATGGCTGATGAAGAATAACGAGTTTGTTCGTGAAGCATGGGAATGGCATCTTGAGCAAAACGCTAAAAAACAAAAAACGCTCAATGACCGTTATGGTTTTAAGAAAGATGGAACTCCAGTTCGTGTCCTTACTGACAAAGAGCTCTATCGTTTGGGTTGGAAAGATCTCGCTGAAAAGGGAGTTGATACCAAGGGTGTAAAAATCTCTGGTGTCAATAAACTCAAAGAAGAGTTCATGGGTCCTAACTATGAGGCTCGTGGAAATGAGACCTTTGAAGAGATGACTGTGCCACGTGAGGAAATTCGCTATGCTTCCAAGTTCACTCCAAGTTGGAATAACTATTACGCGATCTATTTCACCATTACGGGTCTTCACGGACTCCACGTTATCGGTGGAGCTATTGTCCTACTTTATTACCTGCTCTTTGGGCGTAAAATGTATCTCTCTAATCCGGAGTGGCTTGCAAACCGTGTCGAAGTTGGCGGCTTGTTCTGGCACTTTGTTGACTTGATTTGGATCTTCGCGTTCCCGATCTTCTATCTCATGTAAATCTTTTCCAATTAACTTTAACTTATCTCTGAAATGGCTGATTCAATTGAAGAAATCCAAAAGGCTAAGAAAATCTACCTTGCGGTATTTGGTGCATTACTCGTGGGTACGGTAATTACCGTACTTGTTGCCGAGGCTCCAGGCTGGTTATACTGGCTTGATGTAGGCGATCACGGCTTCGATAAGTGGGATGCAATTGTTGGTCTTCTGATCGCTGGCACCAAAGCGTCTCTCGTGGCGATTATATTCATGCACTTAAATCACGAGAAGAAACTGATCTACTGGGTATTTTTCGGATCGATTTTCTTTCTCATTTGCATGGCGGCTCTCCTTGCACTTGCAAAAAGCAGCCCTATTTTTGATTACCTCTTTTATAAATAATCATTATGTCACTCCGTAGTTTCCACATCGTATTCGTCACCGTATGCACACTTTTTTGTGCGTTCTTAGTGCTATGGTCGTTTGTTCTTTCTCCGGAGCCTTCGGCAATGGCCACGGCCTCTGGGCTTATAGGCATTTTTGGAATTCTCCTGATGCCTGCTTACGCCATCTGCTTCTGCAAAAAAGCCAACAAACTCAATCTTTGAATCAGTCATGAATCCAATCCATTTCCTAGCTTGCTCTACCTGCGGATCTTCATTTGAGGCAGCTGGTGATTCCATTGGCTATTCAATTCTATTTCTTCTCCTAATCATCGTCGCTCTTTTGGCAGGTATTGCTTTCTTTATGGTGCGCCTGGCTCGTCGAGAAAACGCCAATCTTGATCCCGAACTCCGCGACGATTACGTCAGTCACTAAGATAGATTTTATCATTCCAAATTTCAGCTTTAACTAAAATGACCTTTTCAGAACTAATCGGATTATCAAAAAACTACTCAGCTCATGGTGGCGACGTTGACCACTTGATCATGGTGGTGCACTGGTTCATGTTAGCACTTTTCGTTGGCTGGACGGCTTTCTTTTTCTACTGCCTTTTTAAATTTTGGCGTAAGCGTAATCCTAAAGCTTCTTACCATGGTGTTCAAAGCCATCTTTCCAGTCACATGGAAGTAGCGGTGATTATTATTGAGGCCGCTTTACTTTTGGGTTTTGCATTTCCTCTCTGGAATAATCAGGTCGATAGATGGGAAGAAGTTAAAGATATGAATCCGGTCAGGGTTCGTGTGGTTGGCTGGCAGTTTGGTTGGACTTATCACTATCCTGGTCTTGATGGTAAGTTCGGTCGTGTGGATGCTGCTTTAATGGATGGTACCAACGTTCTTGGGATTGATTACACGGATCCTAATGCTCATGACGATTTTATTGCATCTGGCTTGAAACTTCCTGAACAACGTCCTGCCGTTCTAAATGTTGGCTCTAAAGATGTAATCCACAACTATGCGATTGTTCCAATGCGTGTACAAATGGATGCTATTCCAGGCCAAGAAAATACGATGTGGTTTACTCCTGTTGAGACGATGGAAACCTCTGTTGTTTGTGCGCAGCTCTGTGGAGAAGGCCATGCAAACATGGTTGGCACCATGGAAGTTATTTCTCAGAAGGATTTTGATGAATGGGCAAAATCTCAGTCAGAAACGGCTCTAGAAGCTCATAAAAAATCTCAGGCAGTAGCTAGTTTTTCGGTTGATAAATTATATTAATTCACACGTTTAAGTGAGAATAAATAT
>JBILMI010000139.1:0-6094 GCA_044375585.1 Luteolibacter sp. | reverse complement strand
CGAGCGGTGGCAGCGGCGATTTTGGAGATTTTCATCGTTATCTGGTTAGGAAAGAAATCGAGGGATTAGTTACCGACTTTAGTGAGCGCCTCATCGTTGATGCGGCTTTGATCAGCTGCGGTGAGCACTTTACCCGTGACTTGCGAAGTTGTGTCGGCGACGAGACGGCCGAATTCGCGTTTCAACTCTGCGGAGATGCGCTCGCGGTCGGCGTTTGCAGCGGCCTCTGCTTTCACAAGGATTTGTTGAGCTTGGGCGATGGCCTCTTGAGATTTTTGTTCGGTGAAAGCTGCTGCACCTTCTTTAGCTTCGGTGATCAAACGGACGGCGTCTTCGTTTGCCTTAGCAATTGCCGCCGCGGTGGTAGCTTCGGACTCTGCGAGTTGTTTCTCGATACGCTTGAGCTTTTCTTCACCCGCGACAATGCGCTCACGACGTTGCTCGAGCATGGCTTGGATAGGACCGAACGCGAAAATCTTGAGTGCGACAGCAAAAATGAGGAACCCAAGCGCTTGCGAAACCAGCAATTGACCATTTAAGCCAAATTGTTTGCGCAAGTTATCGCCCACTTCTTGAAGATCTGTGGCGATGCTAGCGGTTTGTGTGAGGATGCTGATGAGTTCCATGGGATGAAGCGTGGCTGAAATTGAAAACTAGATAAGCGAGCGAAAAGAGAAGTTGGGGAGATGGAGGTGAGTCCACCTCCCCAGAATCGGATTATTTACCGAGAAGGATGGTGATGATCAACGCACCTTCCGCGAGAGCGGAGATGAGAAGAGATTGCACGAGAACCTTACCGGATGCACCTGGGTTACGACCTACGGCTTCACAAGCCTTAAGACCGATAAGACCAAGAGCGATGGTGGCACCGAGAGCGGCACCTGCGATTGCGATGTTTCCTACCATTGTATTATGTTTTGTTATTTAGTTAATTGGGTGCCTTCACAGTCTTTGCCATGATCCGACACTCAAAAGGGTTAGTGGCTGTGTTCTCCTTCTTCGTGGTGGCACATGAGTCCAGTGAATACGGCAGTCAAAAGAGTGAAGACCAAGGCTTGGATGGCTCCTACCATCAGCTCAAGGAAGTAGAAAGGTAATGCGGCTAACCAGCCGAGGTATGTTCCTCCCATTTGGAGCATGAGCTCGAGGAGGTTTTCGCCAGCGTAAATATTTCCATACAAACGGAAAGTAAGAGAAAGCGGACGAATCATGATCGAAATGACCTCGAGGAAGCCAACGAGGAAGAAAATAACAATGAGAAGGATTTTCATGAATCCTGCGCCTTCACCTTGATATACGAAAATATGTGAGAGGAATCCGCCAATCCCGTTGTGTTTGATCGACCAAAACAACCAGAGAATGAAGAACACGCAGGCAAGGCCAAGCGTCATGTTGATATCGGCATTGGCTCCGCGGAACCATGGCACGAAGCCCACTGACTTCCCGCTCTCATCAATGAGGTTATGGCCTACTGTGCCAACAGTCGGAAATAGCCCCATCCAGTTCGCGCAGATGATGAAAATGAAAACTGATCCAAAAAACCAAAAGGTCTCGCGAGCAAGCTTGTCACCCATGATGCCTCCCAAAAATCCTTGAAGCCCTTCTACGACCGTTTCCGCGAGGTTTTGAAGCCCACTGGGAATCAGAGAGATTTTACGTGTCGCAAACTGAGCAACTAGAATGATGATCGCGCCAACCGTCCACATTGCGATCATGGAGTTCGTCACTTTGAAAAAACCAAGTTCGAAAACAACCGGTGCTTGGAAAGGCAATTCATGATGCGCGCCTTCCGCACCGAAAGCCGATGCGAATGCCAGAAGCCAGAGGCCTAAAGTTGTGACTAAAAAACGCTTCATGGGTGAATACAAGGAAAGGTGAGGCGAGGGGTGATACCCATCCCCCCTATTCACGGCAAGAGCTATTTGTGAAAATTTTCACAAAGTCGGTATTTAGGCAAAAAATCGACGTAGAATCAGGGGCTTTATGTCATAAACCCGTAACTCCAACGAACAACCCTATTTCAGAAAACTAAAATTTTCTGCATTAAGTTTGTGCGCGTTCGTCACTGGGGACGCCCCCAGTGACTTCTATTTTTTCTTGTTAGGGACGCCCTAGCCCCGCCCACATAAAGCAAAGCAATTTCTGTTAGAACCGCTACGCCCGATCTGTAACCCCTCGTCAATTCAGGACGCACAAGCGAGAAATTGCCCAGAAGTCAAGTAGTGCCTTTAAAAAAATCCTTATATTTATTGAAGATTTTATCTTGCCAAGAAGCGGCAGGATTCGCACAAACGCTCTTGCCATGAACAAAGCAGAACTTATTGAATCAATCCAAAAAGCCCTCGGAGCAGACGCAACCAAGCGTGCCGCTGAACAAGCCCTCGACGCAGTCCTCGACTCGATCGCTAAAGGTGTAAAGAAAGACAAAAAAGTCCAGATCATCGGATTTGGTACTTTCGAGGTCAAGAAGCGTGCAGCTCGTATGGGCCGCAATCCTAAGACTGGAGAAGCTCTTAAAATCGCCGCATCCAAGTCGGTTGGTTTCAAAGCATCCTCCGTTCTTAAAGGAAGCCTCTAATGTTTTAGCGGCTAGCCGCTAAACAAAAGATCTTCAAACCCTATAAAAACCTCGGCCTTCATCGGCCGAGGTTTTCTTTTTCTAGACTATTAAAAAAGGAAACCGATTCTTCTGACATGAGGGTTGTCGAAGATTCGAAATCGTTCATCCTCCCCATCAACAAGCCGACATGAAACCACGCATCACTCTCGCCGCAACGACTTTAGCCGATGGCTCACCTCTCGAACTTCAGGAACACGACAGTCGTCGCTACTTACTCGTAGAGGGACAACAAATCTGTGGACCCAGCACCCGCTCATCCGAAGAAGAGTTAGCGAAACTCGCTGCTGCCCCATTCCGCCCTGCGCGTCAGCCGCGTATTTGGATGATCGGACTTGGGCTCGGGCACATGTTGAAATCCATCATGCAGGAGCTGCCGCAGAAACGCGCGGTTTACACCGTTGCAGAAAACCGCAGCGAATTGATCGATTGGAACCGCAAGTTTTTTCCCGATACTCCCTTGGATGATCCTCGTGTGGTCATTGAAACTGATCCCGGTGCAAATGCGCTCAACAAGCAATCCGGTTGTTTGCATGCGATCATGATCCATCTGGACTCCGCGCCGTTGGCTGGAAAACAACGATTTTTCGTAAATGACAAACGTTGGATTGCCGCGACCTATGAGGCGCTGCAGCCTGGCGGCTTGCTGGCGATTGCTTCAACCCGGCCCGTGGCGAACCTGACCCGCAACCTTGAGCGAGATGGTTACGAAGTCGTAGAGCATTTCGTTCCCTCATCGCCGATGGCGAAAAAACCTCGTTTTCTGCCGATTTGGCTGGCGAGAAAATCAAGAGGTGTCGCTTGATTTGTTGCTCCTGTTTTTCATCCTGCATTCACGATCATGACCGCACTGCATTGCTTGCTTACCGCCCTTCTCGTCACCTTCGCTCATGCCGATGAACTCTCATTGATGACGAAACCCTTCACCGTCAGCCACAACATGAAAGCCACCGCTTTACCTGAATCTGTGGTACCGATCCGCTTGGATGCAAAAGTTTGGCCGACGTTTGAAATCGTATCCATCGCCGACCACGGCAGCTCGGTCAAAAAAGGTGATCCGTTGATCGTTTTCGAAACAGATGCGGTAGATCGGAAAATCACCGATTCAACACAAGCGCTCGCAGCTGCTGAACTTGGAATGGAGCAAGCCGAACTAGATCTCGTGACTCTGGAAAAAACCATGCCCGAGCAGCTGCAGCGTATGGAGCGGGGCGCGAAAGTAGCGGCTGAGGAGCTCACTTATTTTGAAGAAACCCGTCGCAAAGTCTCCGAGGAGTCGGCGAATCAAAGCTTAAAGCGCCAGGAGCAAATGCTCGCGTCCTACCAAGAAGAACTCAAGCAGCTCCTCAAAATGTATGAAGCAGATGACATCACCGAAGAAACCGAAGAGATCATTTTGAAGAAGCAGAAAGACTCTGTGGCATATGCTGAATTCGTGTTGCGAAAGGAGATTCTGGATCACAAACGCACCCTAGCAGTTACACTTCCTCGCGAACTCACCGCCCTTACAGAAAAACGTGACGATACCGCCCTGCAACTTTCCACAGCAAAACAAGATCTACCGCGTTCGTTGGAATTGAAAAAAATCGAAGTCGAGAAACTAAAAACATCCCTGCAACGCCAGCGTGATGAGCTCGCCGACCTTCAACAAGATCGCAAACTTTTTGAAATCAAAGCCCCAGCAAATGGTTTGTTCTATCATGGAACCATCGAAAACGGGACTTGGGTGACGGGTGAAATCCTCAAAGTTCTGGTCACAAAAGGAATCGTTCCGGTTAGTAAAAATCTCGCGTGCTTTATTCCCGCCGCCTCCAAAATGGTGATTGAAACCCTAGCTAGCCAAGCTGATGCCCAAGCCTTTGTCAAAGACGCGAAAGGTTTCGCGATGCTTGCTGGAAAAGATGATGTCTTAATCCCGGTGACCCTTTCCAAGTCTTCCCAAATCCCAAATACCCAAGGCAGCTACTCAACTACCTTCAACGCTGAATGGCCAAAAACACTCACTCCCGTTCCCGGCCAAGCTCTGGATGTGAACATCATTTCCTACAATAACGAAAAAGCCATCGCGGTCCCCAGCAAGGCTATCGAGCTCGGCGCCAAGGGTTGGACGATCGAAGTAAAACTGGCAGATGGAAAAACTGAGCGCCGCATTGTAACGCGCGGTAAATCCAACGGTGAACTCACCGAAATCACCACCGGCGTCGAAGCCGGCCAAGTGGTGATTGTACCTTAGACAGGTTGCCAAACGTCTAACCCCGACATGCGGGGCTGCCCTTTTCCTCAAAAGTTTCAGCGATAATACGAAACCGGACGAGGAATAACGCCCAGTTTCGCATAGCCAAAACCATTGGAGAGCGGCGTGTATTCGCCAACGTATTCCACACTGCTTTTAGACGAAATTTTGTCCTCCATTTTCAAACCCCAGTAAACGCCGTTGATGACAAGGCGACGCAGACCAGGGTTTTGTAGGTCGATACCGCCGCCCATGGTGGTGTGAAGAATAAGAGCCTCATCGCCTTTACTAGTTTTCCAGTTTTTCACCCAGACGACTGGCAGTGGTTCTTTTTTAGGATTGGACTCACCGCCTTGCACGCGACCGATCAGCGGCTGTCCATAAACGAGAGCGGTACAGCCTTCTGGCAGAGATCCACCTTCTGGGAAAGTGCGATACACATCGGTGATTCCCCAGATGTCTTTGACGCCCTTGAGGACAGGATGATCTTTCATTTCTGGAACGATATCACCACGAGTAGAATCTGCTTCCCAGTTGCCATGATGGCCCATGAAACTACCACCTAGGATCTGGCTGAGAGAGACTGGTTCGTCGTTAATTTTGTAAGGCAAGCTTTCCGCAAAGCCGTGATTCGCGGTTCTCAATGCGATGATGGGCTTACCAGAATCGAAGTAGTCGACAACGTGCTTCATTTGATCGTCGGGAAGGCTAATCAGGCGCGTGAAGAGGATCAGCGCATCGGCTTTGGCGAGTTGGTCCAAGCCTGGGATGATATGCATCTTAAACGTGTTCTCATCTTTTCTATCTGGCGTGGGCAAAGTAGGATCGACCAAGCCCTCTGAGTTCACACTGAAAAGGACTGTGCAATCAAAGCCGTGGCGCTCGGAAAGGATGCGCGCAAGCATCGGCATCGCTTGTTCGCTGCGGTATTCTTGATCGGCTGCAATGAAGACAACGTGTTTGCCTTTTCCTGGGCCTTCGCCGCCTTTGTAGCTCAGCCATTGTGGATTTTCCGCTGATTCTGCCATGGATGTAGGAACGTAAAAAAAGGCACTCAATAAGCCAGCGAGTGAACCGAAGAGAGATTTGAATTTCATGTTGAATGAATGGGTAATGTTTTATGGTTTTGATCGCAAGGTTAAGAATAATGAAAAACAAACTCGCATCAGTGTTTGAGCCAAAAATTGCAGAGGGGATTTCCGACGCAATGGCCTCTGGCCTTACAACATCTATGTCCGTGAGGC
>JBILMI010000138.1:0-6119 GCA_044375585.1 Luteolibacter sp. | reverse complement strand
GTTGCGCCTACGACAAAAAGTTTGATTAACTCGCTTTGCTTTCGGGCTGGAAGACGGCTTTTTCTTTGATACATTGATTTTTCTAGTTATGCGATTTTTTGTCGCTTAGCTAGTACAGCCCCAAAAGGATATTTAATTGATATGGACGGAGTGATTTATCGCGGTGGCGAGGTGATTCCGGGGGCGATAGGATTTGTTCGCAGGCTCAGAGAAACTGATACGCCATTTTTATTTCTAACTAATAACAGCCAGCGAACACGTCGGGATGTGGCGACAAAATTGTGTCGGATGGGCATCGATGCGTCGGAGGATGATGTGTTCACGTGTGCGATGGCGACGGCACGATTTCTTGCGCGGCAGAAGCCGGGCGGCACGGCGTATGTGATTGGTGAGGGCGGATTATTGAACGCGTTGCATCACAATGGATATTCGGTGGTGGAGGATTCACCAGACTATGTGGTGATTGGTGAAGGTCGCGCGTTTACGTTTGAAATGATCGAAAAAGCGGTGCGCTTGGTGGATCGTGGCGCGAAGTTGATCGCGACGAACCTCGATCCAAATTGTCCGACCGATAACGGGATTCGTCCGGGTTGTGGAGCGATTGTTGCGATGATCGAAAAGGCCACAGGTAAGCAGGCCTTTTCATTAGGTAAGCCGAGTCCATTGATGATGTTGGAGGCACGTAAGCAGCTCGGCCTCTCGACAGCTCAGACGGTTATGGTTGGTGATACGATGGAAACCGATATTTTAGGCGGTGTGCAGCTTGGGTTCCGAACTGTGCTGGTTCTTTCAGGAGGAACAAAGATGCCCGACCTTGTAAACTTTGCTTACCAGCCAGATATGATCGTCAATGATTGTGGGGAAATCGAGCTGGATCAGGAGTTTCATCGCGAGTTGTTGGAATGTAAGATCGCCTAGGAAATGCCAGGTTCGTTTTGATTTACTTATGAATTGAAATTGAAGGTATCGGAGGAGATGGGTTGTCGACTTCGCAAGCTTATGGCAATTCTCCATTGATTTTACGCTCTAATCATTTGAATCGGTTATGGCTTCCTCAGATACTTGGATATTTTCCGTAAAACATGCTGTCATTTTTTGGGTAATCTTGTCATTTTCAGGCGTTCGATCTGAATATGAGTTCTGAAAATATTTCTAACAGTAGCCAAGCAGTCGCGAATCAAACCGCGAAGGTTGAGATGGCGACTTTGGAAGATTTGCCAGCATTGACTGAGCTAGTCATGGATTTATTCTCGATGTCGGCTGGGGATTTTAAGCCGGATCGTGCGTTACAAGAGCGCGGTTTACGTCTGATTCTTGAACAACCAAATCGGGGTCGAATTGTGGTGATCCGAAATGAAGATAAGATTTTTGGAATGGTGAATATGCTATTTACTATTTCCACTGCGAGCGGAGGTTTCGTAATTTTGATGGAGGATGTGGTGATTCATCCACATCACCGTGGTCAGGGCTACGGAACGATGTTGGTGAATCACGTGGTTGAGTTTGCGAAGCAAAAGAATTTCTTACGCATCACCTTACTGACCGATAAGATCAGTGCAGAGTCTCAAGAGTTTTTCCAGAAGCAGGGATTCATCTATTCAAATATGATTCCTATGCGCTACATGATCGAATCTGATCAATGATTTGCGAGGTGCTTTGTAAGGATAGGCGTAAGTGCATCTTCGATGTCAGAGCCTTTGATTACATGAAGTAGGGATCTCATGGCTGTAGGGACGTGTTGGCGATACCAATCATCGTTGCGATTTTCGATAATGTTTCCGAATGCGCCGAGCGCTTGCATCAAGCGTTGTGCTGCACATTTGTGGAATAAGGAGGTTTCAGGTCGTTCATCTGAAATATCTTCCCATAGATCTAACAGTTGCTCACGTTCGTCTTCCGAGTGATCCATGTAGGGGTCAAAAATCAGCGACGCTAGATCGTATTCTTGGCGTCCTCGACGCAAGCCTTGGAAGTCGATCATATAGATTTTACCATCTTTGATGAGTAAGTTTTGTGATTGGAAATCACGATGCACGAGGTGCTTGTGGCTGGAGCCAAGTCCATTAGCCATTTCGATAAACGCCTCGTTCTTCTCTAGTGTGACAGGGCTTTCTTTGAGAAAATCCTCGATGAAATAATCGAAGAAATATGTTTGCTCCCAACGATAAAGATCAGCATCGAAGGGCGGCATGAGTTCGAGGTCTTTAGGGACTTTAGTGAAAAACAGACGATCAACCTGTTCCAATGCGGAGCGATAATACGGTAGGCGAGCTTTGAATGGTTGATTCTTGAGTGAGAGGAGATCTGTATCACCGAGGTCCTCGATCAGGGCAACGTTGTGTTGGGAACGATCGTAGAGAATCTCTGGAACATTGAATTTTGCATCTTTGAGAAATTCCGCAATAGGTACAAACTGTGCGTTGTCTTCGCGCTCGTCGGTCCAATGCACACCGATGAAATCAGTATGGACGGGTGTTTTTACCCTAGCGATGGTGCGGCCGGAAGCACCGCGTTTGATCGGCACCATGGTGATCGGCGTGGTGGGATCGACTTCAAGAAATTGTCGGGCGGTGGAGAGGATGGCTTCTGTGGACATGGGCAGCGGGACTAAAACTCGAATTTGAGGATTATGAAAGAGTGTTTTCGGTGAAAATTGAGATTTGGTTGGGGTATTGTATTTAGAAGTTTCAGCCTCCCGTGTTTGGATTGACGCCGAGGAGGATGGAGGGTTTGATCTTCCTCCGCGCTTTGCGGAATAGTTTATGGATTATACAGCGAAAATAGCGCGGCACGTGGCATCGATTCCCAGATCCGGGATCCGGGATTTCTTTGAATTGGTTCAGGGAAGGGACGATGTGATCTCTTTGGGTGTCGGCGAGCCGGATTTTGTGACACCGTGGCATATCCGTGAAGCCGCGATTTATTCCTTGGAAAAAGGCCAGACGACTTACACCTCGAACCTCGGATTGCTGAGTCTGAGAAAATCGATTTCTAAATACGTGTCCGGATTTTTCGATGTGGATTACGATCCGGCTAAGGAAGTCTTGGTGACGGTGGGTGTTTCCGAAGCGATCGATATCGCGTTGCGTGCGTTGCTTAATCCGGGTGAGGAAGTGATTTATCATGAACCGTGTTACGTTTCCTACTCGCCGAGTATTGTCATGGCTCACGGAGTTGCTGTAGCGGTTGAGACAACCAAAGAGGATGGATTTTCGTTGAAGCCTGCGGCTTTGGAAAAAGCGATTACGCCGAAGAGTCGAATCTTGATGTTGAATTTTCCGACGAATCCGACGGGTTCCGTAGCGAGTAATGAGGATCTGGAAGGCATTGCAAAACTCGCGATCAAGCATGACCTGATTGTGATGACGGACGAGATTTACAGTGAGTTGCGTTATGACGGGATCAAGCATGTTTCGATCGCTTCGCTTCCAGGTATGAAGGAGCGCACCATTTTGATGCATGGATTTTCGAAGGCATTTGCGATGACAGGGTTCCGTTTGGGTTATGCCTGTGCGCCGCAACCCATCATTGAGGCAATGATGAAAATTCACCAATATTCTATGCTTTGCGCTCCAATCATGAGTCAGAATGCGGCGATTGAAGCTTTAGAAAACGGCGGACCACAGATGCTGATGATGAAGGAAAGTTATCATCAGCGCAGAGATTTCTTGGTCAAACGATTCAACGAGATTGGCCTAGACTGCCACACGCCGGGTGGAGCTTTTTATGTGTTCCCAGATATTCGTAAGACTGGGCTATCATCGAAGGAATTCGCAATGGGCCTACTTGAATCGGAAAGCGTTGCAGCGGTTCCAGGCGGAGCGTTCGGTCCGAGTGGAGAGGGCTTTCTAAGATGTTGTTACGCGACAGGCATGGAAGATTTACATAAGGCGATGAACAGCATTGAGCGCTTTGTGTCTAAGGCATAATCGAAAAATTCAGATGAATGGACAAGGATTTGAAGAATTCTGAACAACTGACGAAGGCGCACTTATGGCCGTTCGCGGGGTTCATGTCTTTTCTCGTTTTACTTCAGCTGTGTGAGAGTTTGATTGGCTGGGATCATCCGGCCGCCCCTTGGTGGAAACAGGATGTCGCACAGTGGATCTATCCGATTCAGACTCTGGTCATACTCGGCTTGTTGATTCGATTTTGGAAATGCTACCGCTTCGATTGGAATTTAAAGTGGAGTGCTATCGGGGTGCTTTTCGGCGCTATTGGGATTGGGTTCTGGCTGTTGCCAACTACGCTTTACGATGCTTGGGGTTTAAACGGTGAGGTAGAAGGTTGGATGAAATGGGTCGGAATCGCAAAGCGTGCGGACGGATTTAATCCAGCGATTTTTGAAAATCCTGTTGCGTATTGGGCTTCTTTATCGATGAGATTTTTACGAGCTGTGGTAGTCGTAGCTTTAGTCGAAGAAATTTTTTGGCGAGGATTCGTCATGCGCTTTTGCATGGATTGGGAAGGGGATTATTGGAAACAACCTTTCGGTCGCGCACACTGGAAAAGCTATCTCATCGTGACCGTCCTTTTCATGGCTGCTCATGCCCCAATAGATTGGGCAGGTGCGCTGGTATATGGATCGCTTACTTACATGTTATGCGTCTGGAGTAAGAATCTGGGTGCTTGTGTTGTGATGCACGCTGTGGCGAATTTGCTCATGGGTATTTATGTGATGAGCTATGGGAAGTATGGGTTGTGGTGATGATGACGTTACCTCGTGATCAATGGTTTTTTGAATTTTCCGGAATATTTGTTTCCAAAGTGGGTGGATTGAGCACAGAATTTTTATATGAAAAATGAACGTATTTTATATGTAAAGAATGGCTGCCCTTGGTGCGTGGAAGTTGAGCAATATCTCAAGCAGCATAAGATCGAGGTGGAAAGAGTAGTGGTCTCTGGAAATGCTGAAGCGATGTCCGAAATGGTCGCGTTATCTGGTCAGAGCAAGGCTCCGACTCTTGATTGGGAAGGTGTGGTGCTTGCAGATTTCGGGGTCGATGAATTGATCCCGTTTTTGAAAGGGAAAGTTTAGCAGATTTCGCGGCGGTCCAGAGCCTACGGCGGATTGATTTCCTACGCGCCCAACTTCTGGTGGAAGTTGTCGGTGTCTTTTACGGATAGGACAAAAGATTCTAACAGTTGGATAGTAGCTTCGATATCATTAAGGTGCGCTGTTTCAACGACTGAGTGCATACACCGCAGCGGTAGTGAAACGAGAGCACTTGGAATTCCCTCACGAGAGTGAAAAATCTTATCCGTATCGGTTCCTGAGAAGCGGCTCGATGATTCGTGTTGGATATCGATTTTGTTTTTCTTAGAGATTTCAATCAGGCGCTTAACGATGAGCGGGTGGTTGCATGTTCCGTGCGAGAGGGTGGGACCTTGACCGAGTTTAACTAAACCAAATTTCGCAGGGTCGATCCCTGGAGTATCGGTCGCGTGAGTCACGTCCAAACAAACGCACATATCTGGTTTCAAACGATAAGTCGCCATCATGGCGCCGTTACCACCGATCTCTTCTTGGATTGCATTTAAACAAACCAAAGTCACTGCAGGTTTTTTGCCTGAAGCAGCGATGCGTTTCATAACCTGAGCGATGATGTAAGAGCCTAGACGGTTATCAAGCGCACGGGAAATGATGCGTTTGTGTGCCAGTTCCGCAGGGCCATCTTGGTAAACCATAGGGTGGCCGACGCGAAGTCCCATCTCCGCGACTTCTTTTGCGTTTGATGCACCGATATCGACCCAAAGATCATGAACAGCGGGTGATTTTTCGCCGCCGAGTTCGTCGCGACGTAGATGGATTGCCGTGTTGCCGATGATTCCGGAAACAACTCCGTTATCGCCAAGGATATGGACGCGGCGGCCACGACCTGTTGCGGCATCTGAGCCACCAATGCGATCGATGCGAAGGAAGCCTTTATCATCGATGTGCTTGATGATGTAGCCGATCTCATCGGCATGTGCTTCTAGCATGAGAATTTTGTTGGATTTGCCCTCAAGGGTCGCCCAAGTGGAGCCGTAGGCATCGCACTCGATTTTAGAGGCTGTTTTCTCAAGGTATTTAGCCCAGACGTTTTGGCCCGGCATTTCAAAACCAGTGGGTGAAGGAG
>JBILMI010000137.1:0-6124 GCA_044375585.1 Luteolibacter sp. | reverse complement strand
AGAAGAAAGTCAGGAGCAGTGTGCGGATGTGAGAGCCATCGACGTCGGCATCGGTCATGATGACGATTTTGTGATAGCGGACTTTTTCGATGTTGAATGAACCATCTTGATCTCCATCACCAATGCCAGCTCCAATGGCGGTGATCATCGATTGAATCTCCTTGTTTTGAAGTGCGCGGTGGAGGCGAGCCTTCTCAACGTTGATGACCTTTCCACGAAGTGGAAGAATTGCTTGAGTCCGCCGATCACGACCTTGTTTGGCTGAGCCACCGGCGGAGTCTCCTTCGACAATATAGAGTTCGGATTTCGCAGGATCTCGCTCTGAACAGTCAGCGAGTTTACCGGGTAATCCCCCGCCAGAGAGAGCTGATTTACGGACGGTCTCGCGCGCTTTGCGAGCAGCCTCGCGAGCACGAGCGGCGTTAACCGATTTCTCGATGATCTTGCGGGCGAGTGATGGGTTTTCTTCGAAATAAGTATTGAGGCCTTCGTAAACAATCGATGAAACCACGCCTTCGATCTCGGAGTTGACCAGTTTGCCTTTTGTCTGCGATGAGAAGCGCGGGCTAGGCATCTTCACCGAGATAACGCAAACGAGGCCTTCGCGAACATCATCACCGGAAAGAGCAGGATCTTTGTCTTTTAAGATCTTGTTGGTCTTCGCATAGGCATTGATCGCGCGGGTGAGAGCTGTACGGAAACCTGTTAGGTGCGTTCCGCCGTCCGCGTTTGGAATACTATTCGCAAAGCAGAGGATCTGATCTTGGTAGGAATCGTTGTATTGAAATACGACATCGGCGAAGACGTCCTCTTTCGTTTGCTTGCCGTCATAGTCGTAGTCGATCTCGCGTTTACCGGTGATGATGACGGGTGATTCGTGAACGACGTTTTTGTTTTCGCAAAGCTGCGCGACAAATTCGACAATACCGTCTTTGTAGAAAAACGAGGTCTTTTTCGCTGATTCCGGGCGCTCGTCATCGAGCTCGATCGTGAGACCAGGATTGAGGAAAGCGAGCTCGCGCAGGCGCGTAGCAAGACGATCGAATTGGAACACGATCGTATCGACGAAAATAGTAGCATCAGGATAAAAGGTGATCGCGGTGCCGGTTTTCTTGGGATCAGCATCACCGACGATGTGGAGTTGCTCGGTGGTTTTCCCACGTTCGAACGCGATGCGGTGTACTTTGCCGCCGCGAGTGATGTCCGCACGAAACCAATCAGAAAGAGCGTTCACGCATTTTGCGCCTACCCCGTGAAGACCACCGGAATATTTATATGCGCCTTGGCCAAATTTTCCGCCGGCATGAAGATTTGTTAGAACGAGTTCTACTGCTGGAATTCCAAACTTGGGATGCATATCCACTGGAATACCGCGACCGTTATCGGAGACGGAAATCGAGCCATCGACATGGATCGCCACTTTGATTTTAGAGCAATAGCCGGCGAGATGTTCATCGATGGAGTTATCCAGAACTTCGAACACACAGTGGTGTAACCCGCGCTCATCTGGATCTCCGATATACATGCCTGGGCGCTTGCGAACTGCCTCCAGACCTTCGAGTTTATCAATCTGGCCGGCATTGTATTCTTGCTCGGTTCCGACCTGCGTATTGGCTTTTTCTGGCTCGTTGGGAATTTCTGACATAGGGCGTGCATAGACTCTGAAATCCAGGCATGAGAAACAAGGACTTATTGCGTAATTTAGGCTTTTTTTAGCCGCTCATAAGCCATTGATAATCAGTGATTTAGCTCTCTGATTTTAACCCAAAAAAAATCTTCATAGAAACCATAGTCCTCTGGGAAATCACACGACAAAAAGCACTTAAAACCATGATTTTCGAAAAAAACACAACAAAGTCTTGCATCTTGTCGCGTCCCACACGAATCCTACCCGCGGAGCATGCACGAGTAGCTCAGCGGTAGAGCAACCCGTTTACACCGGGTCGGTCGGCGGTTCGATCCCGTCCTCGTGTACCATCCTCCAAATCATTCATTAGCAAGGCGTTCCGTTAGCGGCGTATTTCTTGCCGATCTCTTCGATGGCGATCAACCCGTTTTTAATGTTGATGGGTGGCATTCCAGCCGCTGACGTGTCGCAGAGAAAATTAAATCCCTGTCATGATTTCCAGCTCGGGGAGAGCTTCTTTTAGCTTGGTGATCATTCCCTCGGAAACGTCTGTCTGCCAAAGATAGAGGCGTTTCAAATGAGTGAGCGATTTCAATTTCTCCACGCCAGCATCAGTCACGCGAGTGCCGTAAAGATTGATCGACTCCAAGTTTTTCAGGCCGGCGAGTGTATCGAGAGCGGCATCTGAAATCTTGGTTTCAGAAAGGCGTAACACCCGCAGGTCCTTTGCGGTGGCGAGTAATTTAACGGAATCATCCGTGATCGCCGTCGAAGACAGATCCATAGCCACCATGCTGGGAATGACCGATTTTAGTTTGGCGAAAACCTGGTCGTTCAGATTATTGCGAAGCGAAACAGCGGTAAATGTAAGCTTGGAAGAGACTTGAGACTCAAACGTCAAGCCGCCTGGGAAATCTTTTGCTAGCTCAGAAACGGCTTTAAGTAGTGCATCAGATGGCAAGTCTTCTACAGGGGCAACGATGCCGGATTTACCTGCAATGAGATCGACGGAGAGATCGAGTTTACTTATGGCAGCGCGTATTTCCTCTGTCAGGTCAAGCTGAGCTACCGTTTTTATAGGATCTGCACCGGAATCAATCCACCACTTGATGACCGCGAGCTCATGGTCTTCGATAGGAGGCTTCGATTCAGGTGGCATATGCTCATCATCGTCTTCGGGGAGTTCGCACCGGTAGATGATGTTACTGTCGAGGGCTTTACCTGGGACAATTCCGTCCCCTTCTTTACCTCCTTTTACCAGAAGCTCATAACTATCCATACGGAACTTGCCCTTGGATTTACCTTCTTTGTGGCATTCCACGCAACGCTTGTTGAGGATAGGTTGGACCATATCTACGTAGACAATCTGCTCTTCAAGTGGCTTAACTGGAACGATCACTTTAACCTCCTTCGGTTCATGGCCTAGGATTTCACGAAGCGAATCCGGGGCATACTCGAAGAGGTAATCTTTTCCGTGAGTGATCGATGCGCCATCGTGGCTCGCGTAACTCATGATACCTACGCTACCAAAAATCATCGCCCGGTAGAGGATTGTGGAAAACTTGAGCGGCAAGGGCCAAGATTTAACGATCAAAGTCAAAACCGCAGCGGAAGCAAAAAAGATGCCGCCCCAGAGGTGATCCTGAAGTAGCTCGCCCATCTCATAACTACCACCGATATAAAGAAAGAACCCGAAAAGAACCGCGACCACGGCACTTGCCGCACCAACAAAGATTGGGATGATGTTAGGCTGTGGCTTGTAACGCGTAAACATCGCCAGCAACTCTTGAATCATGATGAGGGAAAAAATCCCGATTGGAAGATGCAAGACAACTGGATGGAAACGCCCGAAGAAGTGCACGATATCAGGGGTTTTCTCAGCATTCGGTTCTCCTACGAGAAACGGCATCGCAATGAGTATCGAGATGATGAGAAGTCCGAAAATCGTGATGGCTAATGGACGACAGCACGATGAGCCGCATTTTTTTTGATCAGTTTCAGTGGTCATAAATGAGATAAAGGGAGATAAAAAGAAATTAGAGATTCAAACCTTATCATCACGCTCTGGCCGTTTTTGAGGCGGCTTGTCGCGGAATATATGTTCTTTTTCTGGGAAAAAGAGCAACCATTTACGTAAGTGATCATTTTAATCACAAATACGCAGCACCCGCTCTTAAGCTTTCGGAGTTTTCTTGATTTCCCTGCACAATTCGTGAAATGTCTGCGCAGCTATGGATCCATTCTTACTTAAAATTCTTCATCTTGCCGGTGTGTTCGCCCTTTTCGCTTCACTCGGAGCTACGCTGCTAGGTGGCTCAAACCAAAAATCCGCTTCCATTCTTCACGGAGTTTCTTTGATCGTCATCTTACTTGCTGGGTTTGCCCTCCTGAAAAAACCGCCTATGGATCAGTATTGGTGGATGGTTAAATTCGGCATCTGGTTATTTATCGGCATTGCTCCAGTTCTCGCAAAAAGAAAGATCCTCTGCCCATGCGTCGTGTTCGCGCTGACTTTAGTTGGAGCTATTGGTGCTGCCTACTTAGCGTTTTACAAACCGTTCTAGGAAACGCGCGCGATAATCCGTCCCTGATCGAAATCGAACGGGGTCATCTCTAGGAGCACCGAATCGCCTTCGGAAAATTCCGCTTTTGCATCGGTCAGCGGTTTCGACAAATGTCCGAGTATCACTTTTCCGTTCAATAACTCGATACGGTAAAGAATCTCTCCTTTGCGTTCGAGAATGGTTCCGGTGGTTTCGATGGCGGGTTCGGACATGGCGATATCATCAACCGAGATCACGCCAGCGCACAAGCCCCGCGAGCGGCATTTCTCCATCAGGATGCCAGAAAATTCCGGGTTCCTGCGCGTTTCCTACAGCGCAAATTCTGGGCGGCGCAATGGCTTCCAAACGATCCGCATGCGCCAGGGGCTCAACCACCGCGGTGGAGAGAAACGCGGTTTCGTTTCCGAGCGTCTCGGGCGTGAGCGCTTCCGGCATCGGCATGACGCGAACAAATCCACCACTTGGGCTGGTTCGTAATATGACAGAATCATAATCTAACAGAACTGTCCATTCGACTGTATTCTCACTCTCCCAAAGTTTCATATTTGTGCCATTGGCGATCTGGAAGCGGGCGAGTTCTCGCGCGTTACGAATCCCTCCAGCCTCGGAAAGCGTCGCGGCAATCTGAGCTCGCCGTTCTTCCAAGGACTTCGCCAGCTCATCACAGAAACCTTCAACATGACCCGCCACATAAATCGCCTGCACCGAAAGACAACCGCGCTGGCCGTAGCGCATGACATCTTCCGCGAGCTGTGCTGCCAAACCCTCGCGATTTTTAAAAACAAATGCCGCACTGATTTTTGGACCGTGCTCAATGATGCGGGTTTGCGGCGACAACCAACCGCGGAAGAAATCCATCGTTTCATCACCGCCATAAACCACCGCGACTTCGGGATTTCGCCAAGCTTCTGGGAGCTCGCGTTTCACCTCAAACAAACAAACTTCTCTCGCCCATTTTTCAAATTCTAAAAGACCTGCAGAAGGCACTTTCACCCAGCTTGGACAGCCGACAATCAGCGCGCGGAACACGGATTGAAATGCGGAGTGTTCGGTATTCCCACTGACAACATGCAAAACCGTGCCACGTGGTACAACGCGGGATCCATCGACCCATTGCTCCAGCCTCCGATGATCACCGAGCTCACGATCTAACCATTTTTTCAACGCCGCCTCATCATAACTTCCCACCCACGGCTCAAGCATCGGGCGCTGTGAAACGAGGAAGCTAATTCGTTCGGCAAGAGTCTTCATTTTTGGAAATCCCAAGGGTTGATGAGGTCGATACCGGTTCCAGCGAAATCGGAAACGTTGCGGGTCGCTAGAGTCAGGCCGCGTATTTTCGCCGTGGCGGCGATGAATGAATCATTGGGACTCAGTCCGTGGATCTCTCTCATTTCCGCAGCCTCTCTGGCAATATCAAGGTCGATATCCAGCATCCGGTCGGCAAACAGCGTCATGACCGTGGCTTCCAACCATCTCTTCAAGCGCCCCGCTAAATCAGAATCCCGTTTCAAAACTCGAAGATATCCGATCCGGATCTCCATCACGCTGATCACACTGAGCCAAGTATCCTCGATGCGCAGATGGTTTTGCCAGGATTTTACAGCAGTATCCATCCGGTCTTCCTTGCGGAGTTCGGAAACCGTCATCGTATCCAGAATCACTTCGCTCATTGGAAATCGAGTACACGTTCGACATCATTTTTTCTCTCAGGAAGTTCGAAAGCTTCCCCTGATGTCGCTGGATCTGCCAGCAACTCGGCAAGTGTCCTGCCCTCGGGTTTTCGCCTCTCTTCCAGCTCCCGTTTCAGGAGCTCTGCTATCCATGCCGAAAGCGATTTCGACTCGTCAACCGCACGGTGTCGTGCGGCTTTGCAAAGTTCGTCAGGCAGTTTCAAGGTCACATTCATAATGTTCGTGCAGCACAATTACAC
>JBILMI010000136.1:0-6313 GCA_044375585.1 Luteolibacter sp. | reverse complement strand
GCGCTCTAACAAAGCTTGCGCCGCATCCTCCTCGTGGCGATTGCGCAACTCGGTGATTTCACTACGGAATTGAGTGATGAAAGCCTTTGAATAGACCAATGAAAGATGTTCAAAAAACCTTTCCTCTCCCTCTTTACCATCAAAACGTTTCAGCCAACTTTTTTGCTCAGGCACTTTGAGCAAAATATGAAAGTGGTTGTCCATGATCGCATAGGTCAGGATTTCAACCCCTGAAAACGTCGCCATCCGCCACATCATCCGACGCAGTGCCTCTTTTTCAATCGAGCCGAGTAAGAACTCGCCATTCACCACCCGCGACATCACATGATAACACGCCGAGCAGTCCGTTATGCGCATCCGCTTGCGCCCGGAGAACCCTCTAGCCCGCCGAATCTGCCCCAACCGCCGCCCCGTTTTCATCTCCGCCAACTCCAACGGTGACCACACCCTTCCCCCCTCTGAATCCCTTTGTTTATGTTGTTTCGGCATATCCATAGCGATACCCTGCCACATCAAAAAAGCACCGACAAGTCAATTATATGCCTGGCAGTTATTAGAATGTATATAGAATGTATAAATGTATAGAATGTGTGCCTGGCAGTTATAGGAATGGCAGTTTATATTAATGGACCACTTTTTCTGACGGCGGCCACTGCCTAAAAATGACTCACCTACGAAATCTTAACTCTTCACGTAGATTTTCGACTTCGTCGATTAAACCGATGATGGAGGAAATCGCAGCCCAATTCATTCGGTATTGTTGCCGCAGAGCTTCGATATGACGCAGTCGGAAAATGGTTTCCTCGTTAAAATGCCATTCGCTCTCTTCGCTGTGAGCTGGTTGAATCACTCCTTTGCGGCAATAGAAAATGATTTTTCGACGTGAACTACCTGTCATTTGAATCACAACTTCCAAGGAGTGCAGGTGATGAGGATTAAGTTCTATTATTTTCATTTCAATGCTCCCTTGGGTTAAAGCTTGAACTGTCGCGTAGTTTTTCCCACGCGCTGCGTTCTTCCACACTTACCTCGCGTGGTGAAGCGATGGATATTTCCACATACAAATCTCCCGGCGCGGCTTTTTTTGGTAAACCGTAACCTTTGAGTCGCAGCTGGTCATCCGAGTTCGTGCCGGCGGGTATTTTGAGTTGTACCGTCTTCCCTCCAGGGACCTTGAGCAAAATCGTCGTGCCCAGCACAGCTTCCCATGGAGCCAAAGAAAGCTCACGGAAAAGATTATGGCCTTTCACGCGATAATCCGGATCGGCCGCCATACGCACCCGCAAAAATAGATCGCCATCATCTCCTCCCGCAGAGCCTGTTGCTCCATGCCCCGGGACCCGAAGCCGTTGACCCTCGCCAATTCCTGCTGGAATCCGAACTTGCACCTCATCTGTCGTCACCCGCCCTGTGCGAGGATCTGCTTTGCGGAGAGAAATGGTTCGCATCGACCCATTGAAAGCTTCCTGCAGCGTGACCATCAGATCGCCCTCAATATCCTGTCCGCGCATCTTACCACCACCTGCTCCAGAAAATCCGCCTCCCCCATAACTCGCCGCGCGCCGCGCACCACCGCCGGAGAAGTATTGTTCAAAGAAATCACTGAATCCGGTCCCGCCAAATTCAAACTCAAAGCCCTCCGGCATTTGCTGCCCTCCGCCTCTTGAATAGGCTCCTTGCGGTGGTGCACCACCTTGATGATCCCAATTCGCCCCCAATGCATCGTATTTTTTCCGCTTCTCCGAATCGCTCAACACCTCATACGCCTCATTGATTTCCTTGAATTTTTCCTCAGCCGTTGACTTGTCCATTGCGACATCTGGATGATGCACCCTAGCCAATTTCCTAAAGGCTTTTTTCACATCTCCAGCAGAGGCATCACGCCCAATCCCCAAAACCTCGTAATAATCCCTGAATTTCACTGCCATATTCAATCTTTATGGCAAAAATTTCTTTTTAAAGCAAGTAAGCGATTTTTTCACATTGATATCTCCCATTCTTCAAGGTTGAGCGTGACCCATTTGCAGTACATGGTTTCTCTCATGTCCCGCCTACGCGACCCAGACGAGCCGAAGATTTACTTCCTCCCCAACCTCATGACTGCTTGCAATCTAGCCTGCGGCTTTTTCGCTGTGCTGATGATTTTCAAAGGTCAAATCGAAGTTCAAAAAGCCACAGGAGATGGAGTCATCGCCGCGAAGCAATACTATGAGATCTCGCGTGAATATTACCAGTATGCCATCCTGCTAATTTTCGGCTCCTGCTTGTTCGATCTACTCGATGGACGCCTCGCTAGACTCGGCGGTCAAGAATCACCCTTCGGTCAGGAGTTTGATTCTCTCGCTGATATCATTTCCTTCGGCATGGCTCCGGCAATGTTGCTCTCACGCGCCGTGCTTTTTCCTCTGGCAAATGTTGGTTGGTCCATCGCTCTGATCTATCTCATTTGCGGTGCGATGCGTCTCGCGCGCTTCAACTGCCTCGCATCACTTCCGAAAAAACCCGGTGCTAAAAACGACTTCCGTGGCATCCCCATTCCGATGGCAGCCGGTTTCATCGCCTCTCTAACATTCCTCATTATTGATCTTTATAAAAACGACCACGAGGTTGGCGTTTGGAAATACGTACTCGCTGGAGTGATGCTTGGGTTATCTTGGTTGATGATTAGTGATGTCCGTTATCCTTCTTTTAAATCTGTCGATTGGAAAACCCGTGGCAGTTTTACCGCCATCCTCGGCGCTGTCATCTTAGTCAGCCTCACGATCCATTTTCGTTATATCATGCCGGTTGTCCTCTTCAGCGCCTACCTGCTTTATGGCTTCATTCGCCCATTGATCTCTCAACGTTTGAGAACGGAAATTGAAGATTTCTCTGAAACCGAAGAGGCCCCATCCACCAACACCGAAAAGCAGGAAGAATCCAAGTAAAGCATGGACGAAAAAAGAAAATCACGAATCATTCCATGGCTACTCGTCATACTTCCTGTATGGCTCATCGCATCTGGCGTATTTGCCATTGTGAAATATTTCAAAGATCAAGACACGAAGCAGGCGCAGACTGAACAACGTTTCGCAAAAAGTGTTTCGTCGGAATCCATCGCGGATGACTTGAAAAAAATCATCTCGTTGATCGGAGAGCGAAATACTTCGAAACCCGAGCAACTCGCTGCCATTGCATCCATGATTCAGGGCATACTCGGACCATCGAACACGGGTTACCAAGTTTACAATATCAAAAGCCCAACTGATTTTCCAATCATCAAGGTCTCGATCTCCTCTTCCAATGAATCCGCCGGACCTATCTGGATCCTGACCTCATACGATTCTCCTGACCAATCTCGCGGAGCCGAAAAAAATGCCACTGGACTCGCGGCCACACTTGCCACTGCTCAATCCCTAGCAGATTTCGTCCCTGCCCAACCCATCCATTTTCTCTTCCTTCCCCACGTTAATGAAGACGATGCCCCGATTTCAAAAACCGCCATCACCGTATCTAAACTCATCGAAGCTGAGGCTGAACCACGGGCGGTTTTTTGCATTGAGGCGATGGGAGACGCTGAGACACTCATCTTCTCTTCCCGCGATACCACCGCATTACCTGCCGTCGATTTCGAAGATCTTGGAAAAATCCTCGGCGCGGAAGTCGTTTGCCTCGGGGATAATTTCGACCTCTCATCTATTCTTTTCGAAGTAAACCTACCCGCTATCCGTATTTCCACCCGCCCCACTCTATTGCTTAACGAATCCGACGATAAAATCCCCTTTGCTCCCACAGTAGCCGCCTCCACTGGGCGGCTCATCGAACTCATACGGAGGCTTTCAAGGTGATCCACGCGTTTGAATTTTTCATATCCCAGTATTGACAAATCCTTACGCGCTGGCAAATTGCCATCATGGTAAAAACACAAGTTCAAATCCCCGAAGCTCTTTACAGGGAGGCAAAACGCATTGCCGCAGAGAATGAAATGAGTTTTGCGGAAGTCGTGCGTAGAGGCCTAGAAGAAATCATTGTCCACCACCCACCCGGTAGACAACGCCCTGACCAATGGGAACCACCCCAAGCATTCGACCTAGGAGAGACCCTTGCTCCAGAATCCGAATGGACCCAGCTCTGCCACGATTAAACGGCCATGATTAGCTTCGACACCAATATTGCCGTTCATGCGGCCAATTCATCCTCACCGCAGCACGCGTCTGCCATCGCTTTCCTCCGTTCCCTTGCAACGCGTAAAGATGTCGCGATCTGCGAGCTGGTATTGGTTGAGTTGTATCTCAAGCTACGTAACGAGAAAATTTTCTCCAAACCTCTCTCCGCTAAAAGCGCAGCGTCCGTCTGCCAGTCCTTTCGAAGTAATCGGTCATGGATGCTGATTGAATCTGCACCTGTCATGCAAGAAGTCTGGACCCACGCTGAAAAAAACCAATTTGCATACCGGCGCATCATCGATGTTCGTCTCGCCTTAACGCTCCTAAATCACGGTGTTACAGAATTCGTCACCTACAATATCAAAGATTTCCAAAATCTAGGTTTTAATAAAGTCTGGAATCCCTTGAAATAACTCTTCGAAAATCCCCCCTTGACCCATTAATAATACTGCACGACCGATCTTAGCTAACCAAGCGCATGATTTCTCCTAGCGAACTCGATACCTCATTTACTTCCCACGCTCCTGGCTACTGGCCGAATTGCGATCCGAAGGATTGGAACGATGCCAAATGGCAACTCCGGAATCGGATCGATTCGCTTGCAGACCTCGAGGCTCACATCAAACTCACCGATGAAGAGCGCGCTGGTGTCTTACTCGCCGGCCACAAACTCGCGATGTCGATCACTCCGCACTTTTTTAATCTGATCGATAAAAACGACCCGAATTGTCCGATCCGCCGCCAAGTGATTCCTCGCATCGAAGAAGCTTGGACCGCACCTGAGGAGCTCACCGATCCCTGTGGCGAAGATTCCCACATGCCCGTTCCTGGCCTTGTTCACCGCTACCCTGATCGTGTGCTGTTTCTGGTCACCGATCGCTGCGCTTCATATTGCCGCTATTGTACCCGCTCGCGTGTGGTTTCCGGTGTCGGCGAGCAACAACTCGAAACGCAATGGGAGCAAGCATTCCAGTATTTGGAAAAGCATACGGAAATCCGCGATGTGCTTCTTTCCGGTGGAGATCCGCTCCTGTTTTCCGATTCGAAACTTGATAAAATTCTTACCCGCCTCCGCGCGATTCCGCACATACAGTTTCTTCGGATAGGCTCTCGCATTCCGATTTTCCTTCCCCAACGCATCACGCCTGAGCTTTGTGATATGTTGAAAAAGCATCATCCGCTTTTTATTTCCATCCATTCCAATCACCCGAAAGAACTCACTACCGAAGTTCGCGAAGGTCTCATCCGTCTCGCAGAAGCCGGCATCCCGCTCGGCAATCAATCGGTCCTGCTTCGCGGAGTGAATGATTCCCCAGGAATTCAAAAAGCCTTATTGCATAAACTCCTGATGGCGCGCGTACGCCCTTACTATCTTTACCAGTGCGATCTCATCACGGGATCCTCTCATCTCAGAACATCGGTTGCTGAAGGCGTGAACATCATCGAAAGCCTCCGCGGCCACACGACTGGATATGCCGTTCCGCAATTCGTGATCGATGGACCCGGCGGCGGCGGTAAAATCCCGATCAACCCAAACTACGTCATTGATAGTAGTTCGACCAAAGTCACCCTGCGTAATTTTGAAGGAGAGATTTTTGAATATCCAGATCCGACTCCCATTCCGGCATCTGAAATGAAAGCTCTACATGAGAAAGCGATGTCATCGCACTGATCCGCGTCCACAAACTCTCTCTCGACGATACAGAATTTTCAGCTACCGTCCTCAAACATGGAGGACAAACAGTCATCGACCGAATCCAAGCTTCCCTCGTTAGCGGATCTTGAATTTCCGTCTTGTCCTGAAGGCACGCAGCCTCACTCACCAAAGTTTATCGACCCGCGCATCATCGCCGAACACTTCGCGCCACTGATGAAAAATCCTCCAAGCGCCGAAGAACGCTGGGCTAGAAAAGCAAACGCGACGCCCTTTCTTGGAGTTTAGAATGAGCGAACCAGACGGCTTCTCAAAAGTCCTTACGTAAATGGTTACCAAATTCATGATATCCCTTTAGAGCGTAGTTTCGCTCGATGAGCTGAAAAATCCTCTCTCTGCCACATACCGCAACCAAGGAACAAAATCCAAATCAGGCGATACCTCTTTTGCAAAGTCAGCCAAAGCCATCATCGAACGACTGCCATCCATCGCGGCTAAGACTTTGAGTTGAGAA
>JBILMI010000135.1:0-6315 GCA_044375585.1 Luteolibacter sp. | reverse complement strand
ATCGACATGCAGCCGATCCATTTTGAAGAATCTGTCGTTTCAATCATGAAGCGAGATCAGCGCTATGATGGACAAGCCTACTTTTTTCTCAAAGAAGCTTTGGACTTCACGCTTAAGAGATTTCTAGATGAATCGTCTGGCCGGAATCGGCATGTGAGCGGAAAAGAGTTGATCGAAGGATTTCGTGATTATGCTTTGGAGCAGTACGGCCCTATGGCTGCGACTTTGATGGAGGAATGGGGAATTAAGCAATCTCGTGATATCGGAAACATGGTGTTCCGTTTGATCGAGGAGCAAGTTTTTGGAAAACAAGATTCCGATAAGCCTGAGGATTTTGAAGGTTTGTTTGATCTCGATCAGGCCTTGCGCGCCCCGTTTTTACCGAGCGGTGCGGTTGTGCATGTGGGGGTTTGACCTCGCGCAAAGTCCTAAGACGCAAAGAAGCATCGTGTGAGAAAGGTAGCCACGTCAACATCGGCGCTACCAAGGATCAACTCACCGGAGGTTCTATTGGGAGAGACGACGCTAGTGGGACAGGCTGAATTGGCGGAATCGATGTTGGGATGTTTGCTTTAGGAGCTATCATCCATTTTGGTGCTTTTAGGGTGCGATCTGAGTTCCATGCGAGGAAGGTGAGCAATATCGAGCCGGCGATGCTGCGAAACCAACAGGTGAATGCAGCGACCATTCCGACGATAAATGGCGCGAGTCTGATGATGATATAGGGGAGGAGTGATGTTAGGGTAAGTTGACTGAGTAACCACAGCGTTAGGAATTTTCCGAATACAATTTGCCAGCGATTGAGGCTAGTGAGGAGTAACATCTCGTGATTTCCCTCTTCAATTTCCTGAGGCATAAGAAACAAGCCGGCAAGAGGCATGAGTATGCCTCAGACACTCATCGTAACCCACCAGAATGGGCCGATATAATTCGGATCCCAAAAAATACCGCAGCCATCGAGCCACTCGAGGATATATTGGAATGGAATTCAAAAAAGATTGCGATGACGGCTAAGAGGTGGATACATACAAAAGGGTAAACAAAGCCAATGCGGCAAGGCTCTGACGTAACTCCTTGGCCTGCATCGGGCCAAAGCGATCCGACAGATCTGTGTAGGTTGCCTGACTCAGCACTCTAATTAAGGGAGAATATCGGAATAGATTCCGGGATCGCTACCTGGAATTTCGATAGCTCCGCAGTTTTTTTCATAAAACTCGCGAGGACCTACTCCGCCGATAATACCGTAGGCGTAACCCATATCGCGCAGCGATTCGAGGGCTTTGAATAAAAGCACTTTCCCTAATCCAGTTCCGCGCGCGGACTCGATGACTCCAGTCGGGCCAAAAAATCCACGTTGGGTGGTCTCGTAGCAGGAAAAACCGATGATTTCTTTATCTCGGGTGGCGATCCAACAAGAGACAGGCTGACGAGTGATAGCGACCTCCACTTCACTTGCCCATTTTTCTGAGAAATTCTGGCGGGCGAAATTGGCGACTGTGTGCTTTTCGAACGCACGTGCGCGCCGAAGCGTAATGCCATGGCTTTCTATTTTTTCATATAGGGCAGCACTATTAGGTAAGTCATAAAGGCGCACAAGCATGTCTATCATGACTCTTATCAAAGATGGAAATAGGAGTGAGGTGAAGTGCGGATTTACTTAATTTTCTTGCTACAAATGAAGTCTTTAGTCTGTGTTTGTAAGGTATGAAAAAGCTTTTTCTGATTTTCCCCCTCATCGCACTATTTTCAAGGCCTGCTCAGGCGCAGAAATGGTATGAAACCATGGATGTCGGTCCAGCATGGATGAATACCTTCAAAGATTATTACAACGGTAACGAACGTATTGGTGCGATCAAAGGCTTTTCCATTGATCTAGGAGATGGCTGGCGTGCGCTTTACGATACAGAAACTCTCCGTTTAGCCAGTGTCTATAAGGGTGGCGTCGAATGGGGTGGCACTCCATGGACCGGTGGCCACGGTACATATATCACCATGCAGAATCAGGATGGACTTTTAGCTACAGCAACTGGATCGGGCTGGGCGGATTCTCAAGGTTCGTTTGAAGATAAGCGTCCAATCAAAGGCCATGGCGATATGCTACACGGCGCTTTCAAGGGACATTACCTCTATGGTCGTGAGGTGGTGCTTGAATATGAAGTTAACGGAATACCTATTTTGGAAAACCTTACAGCGATTGACTCTAACGTGACGCGATCATTTAGTTTCGGTGCTCGTCAGGCTGCACTGACCATGGTCGTTGCTGATACGGATTCAAAATTCACGGTGGCGGTTGATTCAGTATCTGCACAATCGGATGGTGGACTGAAAATTGTCGCAACGGGCGGAGTTAAGTTAGTTACAGATGCAAATAGTGCAGGTCGCTTGTTGGCGCTAATTCCGATTGGGAGCGACCAACTTTTTGCTCAGATCGCTTTCGGAAAAGACGAAAAAATTTCTCCTGCGGCACTGCCAAATTTCAAAAAGCTCACTTCGGGTAGTCCGGGGATTTGGAAGGAGATTCTGACCACTCAGGGTAAGATTTCCAAAGTTAAAGATAAGCCTTACATGACGGATCTCGTAACAATACCTAGCAAAAATCCATGGGGATCAAATCTACGTTTTGGAGGATTTGATTTCATCGATGAAGATTCTGCAGCGCTTTCCACTTGGAATGGTGATGTTTGGATCGTTAAAGGACTTAAAGGTAATTGGAACAAATTTAAATGGCAGCGGATCGCTTCGGGATTATTCGAGACACTCGGAGTCAAAGTCGTGAAGGGTGAAATCTACGTTAATGGACGTGACCAAATCACAAAACTCATCGATCTCAATGGCGACGGTGAAACGGATGAATTCAAGGTATTTAATCGAGATGTTTATGTTTCTCAAAACTTCCACGAGTTCGCTTTTGATTTACAAACTGATAAAGAAGGCAATTTTTACTTCTCTAAATCCTCACCTGTTCGTCCCGGTGGTCGCGGGTTTGATGAAATTCTTCCGCATCACGGCATCATCGCAAAGATCTCTCCTGATGGGAAAAAGTTCGAGGTGATCGCAACCGGAATACGTGCGCCGGGTGGTTTAGGGATTGGTCCAGATGGACAGGTCACAATCGGTGAGAACGAAGGCACTTGGCAGCCATGCTGCAAGATTAGTTCTTTTAATATCAAAAATGCCCCAGTTTTTTTGGGGACAGAGCCATCGCGCCATGCTTTAACTGATGCTCCATATAGTGAGCCACTTGTTTATCTCCCGATGGACGTTGATAACTCCAGCGGCTCGCAAGTGTGGGTGCCCGACTTTGGGAAAATAGGTCTGAAGGCAGGAGACTTGATTCATCTTTCCTATGGTAAATCGAGTATCTACCGGGTGCTTCCTGTGTTGCAGAATGGAAAGGCACAGGGTGGTGTTGCGAAACTACCGATCAGCCTCCAATCATCAGCTATGCGTGCTCGCTTTCATCAAGATGGCTCACTATACGTCTTGGGATTCCGTGGATGGCAGACCAATGCGGCTACCGAGTGTGCTTTTCAACGCATCCGCTACAACGAGGACGCTGTCCTAGGTCTGCCTGAAAAGCTTGAGTATACAAATCAAGGCGTGAATCTAACATTTTCAGAAAAAATTGATAAGATGCTAGCGGAAGACCCAACCAGCTACTCCGCGCAACGTTGGGATTATGTTCGTGGTCCTCAGTATGGTTCCGGTGAGTTCTCGGTAGATCATCCTGATAAGGCATTGAGAGAAAAAGCTTTAACTGCTGAATCTAAAACGCATCGCAAACGTGATGATGTGAAAATTACCTCAGCTAAACTTGCTGCTGATGGAAAGACGGTTGAACTCGTGCTGGAAGGTATGAAGCCTTCAATGTCTCTTAAAGTGAGTTATGACCTAGAAGATACGGATGGTGAGGTTCTCAAAAGTGAAATTCA
Source organism: Luteolibacter sp. (assembly GCA_044375585.1). Taxonomy (GTDB): domain Bacteria; phylum Verrucomicrobiota; class Verrucomicrobiia; order Verrucomicrobiales; family Akkermansiaceae; genus Luteolibacter. Next base: position 2,383 of record JBILMI010000135.1, on the reverse strand, counting down.
CGCAACAGTTTACGACTCAAAATAGTTTCGTTCATTCGTCATGTTGAAATCCTTTGCCTTAAGTTTAATTCTTATTAGCTCCGTTCACGCGGAGCTAGTCGCAACCTTCACTCAGAACGGACTGAAGGATACCCGTCTCGTCCGCTTTCCCGCGTTATTCATTCCGGCGGGAAAACCTCCAACACCCTTTCTTTCGGTTGGTAAATTCGATGTCGAGTGGACGGGTCATATTGAGATTAAGGAGCGCAGCCGGCTTTATTTTTCTTTCGAAGGTAAAGGCAACGCCTCTTTGATGATTAATGGTGAGTTGGCTGTTTCCGAAAAAGGTGAACTTGGTGAAGCTAAATCGAAGCGCCTGCGTTTGAATCCTGGTTCTCATGCGATATCGCTTAAATATACGAGTGTTGATGATGGTTCAGCAAACTTGAGATTATACTGGGAAGGGGATGAGATGACCCGTCAGACCATGCCCCCGACAGCGTTTGCGTCTGCACGGAATGAAGATGCAATCAAGGGCGGTTTGATTCGGCATGGCCGCATGGTTTTCACGGAACAGAATTGTGCAAAATGCCATGCTCCGGAAAGTGGTTTTGGGCCAGATCCTATGCCTGAAACAGGTGAGATCTCGCCAATCTTGGCTGGTATCGGCGATCGCGTTTCTGATGAGTGGTTAAAAAATTGGATCGCAAATCCAAAGGCGCTCAAGCCAAACACGCACATGCCTCAGTTAGTCAATCCCGAGACCAGCGAAGGGTTGCAACAAGCTGCTGATCTAACAGCATTTCTCACTGCCTCTAAGACGGGAGTAGAGGTCGATTTAGTTCCCGATAAAAAGCTGATTAAAGCAGGAGGCGCTAATTTTCATGAGTTAGGATGCATCGCTTGCCATTATCCCGCTAATGAAGAGGCGAAAGCAGATGGCACAAATCGGGTTCCACTCAATAATGTCTCGTCAAAATTTCTACCGGGCCAGCTAGTCGCTTTTTTAAAAACGCCTGAGGCCTATCATCCCTATACTGGCATGCCAAATTTCCGACTTTCTGATGAGGAGGCGGCTTCGCTTGCGGCATTTCTGCAAACTCAGTCCGAGGGTAAAGAGACAAAATTGACCTATAAATTTCCAGCAGGTGACGCGACGCGTGGAGCTGCACTTGCTGAAAGCTTGCAGTGCGGCACTTGTCATCCGGGTTTACCTGGTGGGGTTTCCAAAGCGGTTAGCTTAGATGGTATTTTTAAATTAGACTGGGCTCAGAAAGGTTGCGTTGCTGCGAATGATTCACGCAAAGATCTGCCAGTTCCAAATCTAGGAGGAGGCGATCTTGAAGCTCTGCTCGCATTTTCGAAAGTGGGTCCAGACTCTTTGAAAAAGGAGAACTTAGCGGAATTCGCAGAACGACAAATCAAAGCTAAGCGCTGCACGGCATGTCATGCCATGGATGACGAAGCATCATTGTTAGAATCACTGCAGGCATCGACCGCTGGGCTAGTGGCGCATTTAGAAACGCTGGATGAGCGTGTGGATCAATCACGTCCGCAACTCACCTTTATCGGAGAGATGCTTTACACCAGTTATATTGAAAGCATGCTTGCTGGAACTGTGGAACAACGTCCTAGACCGTGGTTAGGAACTCGTATGCCTGGCTTCAAAGCCTATGCGAAACCGCTTGCGGAGGGCTTTAGTCAACTCCATGGCTTCGAGCCATCTACGCCCATCAAAATTGAGGCGGATCCCGAATTGGTTAAAATCGGAGGTTCATTAGTTGGCACTGATGGCTTTGGTTGTAATACTTGTCATGGCATTGGTGACATCAAGCCGACTGCCGCTTTCGAGGTGGGTGCGGTTAATTTTAAATTGATTCGAGAGCGTTTGAGAGAGGGATATTTTTATCGTTGGATGGATCATCCTGCTGCGGTTATTCCCGGAAATAAGATGCCAAAATATGCTGAGGGCAATCAATCACAACGCGGTGATATCCTTGATGGAGATGCATCCAAGCAATACCAAGCGATCTGGAACTGGGTGCATGAGAAGTGATAATGGCAGGGCTAACTCGTCCACTCCGTTATGTCGGCGCCGTAGAGCGTTGCATGGAATGGAGAAGTGAGTTGTTAGAATATCAGGGCATTTTTTCTATAAGGAGGGAAGAGATGACGGAGAAGAGAGAGAAGAGAGAGAAGAGAGAGAAGAGAGAGAAGAGAGAGGAGAGAGAGGAGAGAGAGGAGAGAGAGGAGAGAGAGGAGAGAGAGGAGATGGAGTTAGACCGTTTCTCAAAAGTTATTTCGTTTATGGCGTATGAGTGTTGCAGACGGACATGATAGTTTCTGGTTTTCTTAAGAGATCACGAATCGATTCGAAAAGTTTATCCGAGAGTTCTTCTCCGTG
>JBILMI010000134.1:0-6359 GCA_044375585.1 Luteolibacter sp. | reverse complement strand
AAGGAGCGGGTGAAATTTTTAAAGGAATTTTGGGTGACTGAGCCCGATTGTCGTAGTCAGCTAAAATCAATATGAAATACGCAGTGCTTGTTTTAAGCGGGCTCGTCTCCATCCAAGTCCTCGTTGCTGAAGAGGTGAAACCACTTAAAGCGTTGTTGCTCACCGGTGGTTGCTGCCATGACTATAGTGCGCAGAAAGATATTTTAAAAACCGGAATCGAGGCGCGAGGAAACATCGTTGTGACTCAAATCCATACGGACAACAAGACGGTGAAACCGGATATCCCTATCTACGGAATGCAGGAATACGCCAAGGGTTATGATGTCGTGATTCACGATGAATGTGCAGCCGGTATAAGCGAAGACGCGCAAGTGAAAGGGGTTCTTGCTCCACACAAAGCCGGTATACCTGGAGTGAATCTTCATTGTGCTATGCACTCCTACCGCATTGGTGAATTCAAAAAACCTGTTACAGAAGCCGGAACTCCGACCTCCCAGTGGTTCGAGTTTCTTGGAGTCCAATCGACAGGTCACGGTCCTCAGAAACCGATTGCGATCACCTACGTAGATAAAGAGCATGCGATCGTCAAAGGTCTGGCGGATTGGACCACTGAAAACGAAGAGCTTTATAACAACATCAAATTTTTTGATACCGCGCATGTGCTTGCAAAAGGAAAGCAAGGCGATCAGGAGGCAGTGGTAACCTGGACAAACCATTACAACGGCACCCGTGTTTTCAATACCACCATCGGTCATCATAACGTCACCGTTGCAGATGCCCGTTACCTTGATCTCGTGACTCGTGGTCTTCTCTGGGCCTGCGAAAAAATCGATGACAGCGGCAAAATTGCTGCAGGCTACGAGCCTAAACCGGTGAAATGATTTATTCGCTGATCATACTGAGAAGCGCAGTTGCTTAGCTGACTGCGCTTTTTTGTTCCAGTCAGCAGACAATCAGGATTCTTGATTCTCATCTCGGCTAAGTTGGTTCATTTAAATTGTTCATTATTGAAACCCTCCGAACCCATATGAAAATAGATTCTCCTTAATTCGTAGCTCTCAATCTTGCTGTCTTAGCCAATCCTGCCTGCACTCTCTCAAATAAATCGCTCACTCTGTTCTAACGCGTTTCACGTGGGTTTGCAGGAGATTTTTATCAGAAGATATGCTGCATCAGCTTATCCGTTATAAGGCCATTCATTTTGCTCCAGATCAGGGTTTGGAAGTTGAAGGCGAAATGAGCGTGATCAGCAAAGACGAATCATGTCCTTAATAAATTGATACCATAGGAAAAGCAGGCCGCGTTTGGAGTATTGAAAATTACCATCTCCAGTGAGTTGGATGATGCCTGACTTGATGTTGTGAACGACCTGTTGCTGCATCTCAGACTCGATGTTATTTTCGAGCTGATCAGGATCAGGGATTTGTAGATCGTTTTGTTTGATCTTCATTTTCTCGAGAAACTGTCGATGGTCTATGAGTATCTGGTGAAAGCAGGATTTTTCACAGGGAACGTGGTTCCACTTAAGCTTTGGGCAACAGCTCAGAGTTGGAGCGAAAGGGAAGTTGGTGGTTCTCCAGATTTTTCCGTTAGAATCGGTTGAAGTAATCGAAATAAAAGCGAAGGCGACATCATCTTGTTCGCACAGGCAAACGGAGGCCACTGCGCGTTCTTCAGGATGCCAGAACAAGCGGAAGTGTTGTTGCATGCCGGACCATTGCCAGCCGCAATCTGACACATGTTCGAAATCAGCTTCTTCCATGCCGGCGGCAGCTTCGACGGCATTAGGGAAAAACGAAGGATTGGGAAGTTCGCGATGACGTAGCCGATTTTCCAGAGGCATGCGTAAGTGACGAACGTGAGTGAGAAGTTCGATCCATGGGAGAAAGAACCACAAACACGCACCGGCGATCCCAGCGAAAATGTTTTCGCTGATGAAATAGAAAAAACAGAAGCTAGCAAATAAGAAGACAAGAGCTCCGATTTTTCGCGATAGGTTTTTGCGAGATGAACGCAATGCCATCGCTAGGACAAACAGGCCGATGACGATTAGGGTTTCACGCATTATGGAACATAAGTTTCAAATTCCAAAAATCAAATTTCAATCAAGAGGCTGAAGCTAGAATATTCTGAAGTTACTGATGATTGAATTTTCAGTGAGTCAGGGCGTCCATGATGTATTTTGAAGGACGGAAGTTTTCGATGAGGATTTCTTGTTTGCCACCGCGGTTCATGCGCACTTGGTTGAGATTGAAATTTGGTGTCTTGTGCGGAGCGAAGAGTATGTCGTCATGGGTGGCGTTTTCATGTTTTTTGAACATGCCAGGAAGGATGTCGCCGCCGAGATGGTCATCGCGTCCCGTTGCGAGGTGGCAGGTGCCGAGGACTTTTTCGTCCTGAATGTCGGCATAGGAAACCGGAAGGACTTGGGTGCCGAAGCCGAGTTCTCCGAGGGTTCCGGTCATGGGGTCTTCTGCGAGGCGGCGGTTGTGGGCGTCGATGGTCGCTTGGCTACCTTCGATCAAGGTAGAGCGATAAATGTTACGGTCTTTCACATCCAGCACGCCGAGTGTGCCGTCCTCGTATTTCATCGGAAACTGGCCATTGGCATTCGTTGGGACAAAATAGACTTCGCCGGCTGGAAGGTTCGCGATATCCGGCTTTTCACCGAGGCAGAGCCCGTGTGATTTTTGTGCTTCCTGTTGGCCGAGTTCGAGGGTGGCGGTGAGAACCCGCCCATCTTCGAGGGCAAAATCGATTTCAATCGAATCAGCATTGTTCAGGGCGAGGCGCATTTTTTCCGCATCACGGGAGACTTCACGATAATCGACGGCGAGGCCAGAATTGAGGATCACGTCGTTGAGGCCGTGAAGCGTGGCACCACGAAAACCGTATTCTTTTGCCTTCGCTGTGAGTGGAGCGGTGGCGGAGAAGGTGGAGACGCAGAGGATGAGGTCGTAGTTTGGATAGATGTCCTTATCGAGCGAGAGGAGCTTACCATCCGTGTTCCAGACTTCATCAGCAAGATCGAGGTTCGATCCCTTGGTGCAGCGGTATGCGAACATTTCACCACCCGACATGCCGAGCTTGTCCATCGCGTGTTCTTTTAAGGCGGTGTAAAAATGCTGATGGGCATTTTTCTGAACCGGGAATCCAGGTTGGCTCAGGAAATGAAAATCTTTGATCAGTGCCTCGGGTTCGTTGAAGTCGATCAGGATACAAACTTTGCAGCCTTGGGTCGGCTCGAAAACGGTATGCAGCAGCCGAACGACATCGAACTCGGGAAACTGGCGTTTCTCGGGATGAAGAAGAATCTCGGGTGAAAGGTAGTCGGGCGATGAGGTCAGGGTGGTGGCAGCCATATTATTGGAACTTAAAAGCTAGTTTCTATATCGCAAGAGGCGATTTCAGGAAAAATGTAAAATATGGGCTGTTGGCTTTTTTGAATGGGTGTCGATGAGCGGTTCGTGCTTTGATTTACTGAGAGGGAGGAGGTTATGTAGGAGAGGAGGAGATTATGGAGCCTCCTTAAACACTCTCTAAAAGAAATGCTCTCAATATAGATCTGGGAGGGTTGAGGTTTATTTTTGGCGTTTACGAGATCATATCAACTTAAACGAATTATAAACTTATCGCTTTGCGCTGCGTCCTCCCCCGACAATGTCGGGGCTATCTTTGATATCAAACCTCCTCTTCTCCCGCTTCTCTTCCCTCCCTGTGAAAATAAGTAGGAACCAAGTTTCCTCCTCTATATTCAAAACCATTTAATCATTCATCGAAATGGATTCCTCCGTCGGGCTCTTGGTCGGTTCTCATTTGTTCTAGGAAAGAGCTGCGATCTTCTAGAGAGTTCCAGACATCTTGGGTGATATAAATTGCTGCGCCAGCACGTGCAGCGATGGCTAGGCAATCCGACGGTCTGGCATCGAGTTCTACGATTTTCTTTTCCATAATCTCGTTCTCAGCGGTGAGGATCAATCGAGCAAAGAAGACATCGCCATCAACCGCGTTGATTACGACCCGTGAAACTTGTGCCCCAAAAGCCTGAAGCGTGAGCATGTAGAGATCATGGGTGAGAGGACGCGGAGCTTTATGTCCCGACATCACCGCATTAATCGAAAGCCCCACTACGGGATCGATGTAGAACAAAATCACTTTCGAGCCATCGCCAAGAAATACAGCGCAGCCCGCCTGAGTGGGCATTAAAGCGATGAGTTCAACACGGACAAGATTCGGCATAGATACACTTAGCTTGGGATGAACCGAAAGTCGATGGGAAAGGTTATCACGTGTTCAGATCACGAACCATAAATTTCCGTGACTGTCTTATGTATTTCAATGCCCAGTCTTTGACTTTCGATTGTTCTTCTTCACTTAGCTCGCGGATGACTTTTGCGGGTGATCCTAACACGAGAGAACCGGGTGGAATAATCGTTCCTCCTGTGACGAGAGCACCGGCGCCGATGATGGAGCGTTCGCCGATGACTGCACCATCGAGTATGATGGCTCCCATGCCGATCAACACTTCGTCTTTCACCTCGCAGGCATGAAGGATAGCGGAGTGACCGACGGTGACCCGTTTTCCGACATAGCAACCGAAGTCGTCTGATAGATGAACGACGACATTGTCTTGGATGTTAGATTGGGCGCCGATGACGATCTCGTTGATGTCACCGCGCAGGGTGGAGTTATACCAGACGCTGGCTTCTTCGTGAATGGTGACGCGACCAATCACATCCGCGCTGGTCGCAATGAATGCGGAGGGGTGGATGCTTGGGGTGAAATTTTCGTAGGGTTCGATGGCCATCGGAAGAGTGAAGAGTGAAGAGTGAATTAAATCAAAAATCAGAAATCAACATTCATCAATCGTCAATATGTCCGACTGATCGAACTACATCGATTATGAAATTTGATTTCCGATTGATGATTGAGGATGTTTGATTTTTGAATTTAGAGAAATTGATTCAGCCAATCGTTTTGCGGCTTGTTCTAATAGGACAGGAGCATTGGCGATCGCATGTTCTAAAGTGATGCTGGGTTTGAGAATGGAATCCATGCCATCGAAATGTTCATGGAGTTGATCTTCATCAGAAATTTTTCCAGCCAGTGCATAGACTGGGATGGAGTGTTTGCGGGCCAGTTGGGAAACGCCGATGGGAGTTTTTCCCTCGAGGGATTGTGAATCGAGAGAACCTTCTGCGGTGATGACGATGTCGGCGGCGGAGATTTGTGTTTCTGCGTCTAGTGTTTTGGCGATGCAATCGAACCCGGATTCTAGGGTCGCGCCGCAAAAGGTCATCAGACCGAAACCAAGACCACCCGCGGCTCCTGCGCCTTGATATTCTGAGAAATCGTTTTGAAAATGAGCAGCGGCGATTTTCGCAACGTGCTCTAAGCCAGCTTCTGCTTGTGCGAGATTTTCTGGTGAGACTCCTTTTTGTGGACCGTAAACTCGTGTTGCTCCACGCGCGCCAAGTAGGGGATTTTTTACATCACATGCCACACGAATCGAAGGAATGGCGATGAGCTGGATTGAATCGATGCTAGCGATGTTGAGGAAATGCTCTGGGATGGGTTCGAGCGGTTCGCCGGATTTATCTAGGAATCTGCAGCCAAGTGCAGCGGCAAGGCCGACCCCCGCGTCGTTGGTGGCGCTGCCGCCGATGCCAATAAGGATCTGTGTGGCTCCTTCGGAAATGGCTTCGCGGATGAGTTGTCCGACCCCGTAAGTAGAGGAGCGCGCGGGGTTGAGGTCTGGCGCGGCGATTCGCCAAAGGCCATTTGCTTGGGAGGATTCAATGATGGCGGTTACATCGGAGGCTTCTTCTTTGAGTAACCACGATGCAGCGGCTGGGCGGCCGAGTGCATCTTGGACAGCGGTATCTTTAAGTGTAAAATTGCCATTTTCCTTAAAAGCATCCAACAAACCCTCACCGCCATCAGCGAGAGGGAGTAGAATGCAGGTTGATTCTGAAAAGACCTGCATGAAGCCGCGAGCAATGGCTTCAGCTGCTTGTTTAGCGGAGAGGGAGCCTTTAAATTTGTCGGGGGCAATCAGAATGCGCATGGGCAAATTCTTGCGGGAAAAGGGGGACTGGTCGAGAAATCACGCGCTTTTCTTCCAAAGTATTGAACAATTTTTTGACAAGTGGCGAATTGATGTTTAAAGAACGCGCCCCGCGTGGTAAATAATCACCTGCGGACCCGTCCATCCACACCCTCAATTTCCAATCAATTTCAGATATGGCCAAGAAGATCACACTTAAAGCGGCGCCGCGCCTTCGCAGCGGTTCAGGTAAACTTAAGCAAATGCGCCGTGAAGGCTGGCTTCCATCTGTGGTTTACGGACGTGGCTTGGA
>JBILMI010000133.1:0-6366 GCA_044375585.1 Luteolibacter sp. | reverse complement strand
ACGAGTTGCATCTTTTGTGATAATTCGGTCATTTCTCGGCGTCACACCTTTCGATCGCAGAAAGGTTTTTAACTTAGGCGGACATTCGCCTGAATCTAACAGAATCAGAAAAGCCGATCGCGGCCTATTCCAATACGCTTCCAAGGTAGCTATCTCTTGGTCAGTAAAATCATATTTAGGTGCAACAAGCGCCAAACCTTGAACATCTTCGTCGATTTCTTTCATACCAGCTATATTCACCGGTGTGATTTGGATATTCTGATAACGGAGAATCGTAGAGAGATTGGCCCATGGTGAATTTTCTCCTTCCGAATCAATGCGGGATTTATCCGCCAGAAATAGTAATTTCTTAGGTTTCCCTTCAATACTCTCCACCAAACGTGAAGTGAGCAGATCTTCTCCACGAAACTGATCTGGCCGACGCTGGCGGCTTTCATCTACCGCGTAAGTGATCATATCTTCTACGAGCGCTAGAGTAATATGAGGATTGAGCGCCGCTGTGCCTGTTTGAGCTTCACGCACCACAGGCACATCATCGGTTGGCCTCGCGTCGATTAGGATCATATCACGCACCAGTTTAAGATTGTAAGTCGCCGCGAACTGTTGCGCACGATCTGTTGATCGAATCGGATCGATCACTTCCAGCTCAATTTTTCCACCCGATTTTCTCGCATACTCCTCAGCCAAGACACGGACTCTCTCATAGATGGGTGAAGAGCGGCGAAACACCATAACCCATTTCACTGGACGCTCACGTTTGGCCATTGCCTCACTTTTTAAAAAATTCACAGACCAACTAGAGAGGCTGTAATCCGCTGCACGCGAATAATCTACACGAGAGTAATTATATGATGAGATGTAGTTCAAACATATCACAGCAACGAGTAGCATCATGATTTGCAAGATAGACAGAAAGCCCATGCCGAATCGATTCGGCCGAGAAGGGCGTTTAAATGATGAAGGCATATAGATAAAAAGTGTCGCGGTTATGGGCGCCAGCGGCGCAGATCAATCACTTGGTAAGTGAGAAACAGGGTGAAAACTGTGACGGAGAGATAATAGACGACAGGCCGCGTATCTAGCAGACCATTACAGAAATAATGCAGGTGCCTCTGCGAAGAAATATAATGAAACACACCAGCTCCGGAAAAAGATTCTCCCCAGATGATGGTCACGAAGCCGAGGAAATAGAGCATCACTAAGATTGTGATCGTGATGATGCCGGCGACGATCTGGCTTGATGTCATTGCTGAGGCGAGGCAGCCGATGGCGGTAAACGCGCATCCCATCAAAAACAAAATCAGGAAGCTACCCCACAGTGCGCCATCTGTGTATGGAGGCGGGAAATCCGTCAGCCAAGAAAACGCTTTGATCTGTAACAGTGCCGGAACCCAGAGAATGACGTAAAAAATCATCGCCGCAAAATATTTGGATAACACAACCTGCCAGGTCCGCACTGGCGCCGTAAGTAAAGTTTCCAAAGTTCCGCTGCGTTCCTCATCTGCGAAAAGCCGCATGGTAATCAACGGGAATATGAAGAGGAAATAAAACCAGAACAAGGGAGTATGGAACACCACATAAACCAAGCTATCCTTTACCGGAGTATCCCGAAAACCCTTCATGGCAGAAGATAGGGAAAGCCCTTGCATCAGCACCACAAATGCCAGCACCACCCAACCAAAGGGGTTGAGGAAATAGGTATTGAGTTCCTTTCTCGTGAGGATCCGAAGTATGCGCATGCGAAGAGAGATTGAACGCCTATAGCGATTCGTCCAACCTAGAAATTTTGTAAAACCAAACAAAAAAGGAGCGGTAGCCCGAAATAGCCAGAAAAACGTTCTCTTCCTAATAATCCACCCATTAGCAAATTTGTATAGGTTACTAAACTATTAACAAACCATGCATAGTTGGTTGGTTAGTAAGGGTTACACCCCATGGCGGTTCCGAGCGAAGATAACTAATTTTTGATAATTAGTAAAATCCTACACTCATCAATCCACATAAAAGTCACCTTCATCACGGCCGTATCACCGCCTCCACCGAATATCGGATCAGATGAGGTGCAGACTAATATGATCCGTTAACGATACATGCGAACATTCCAAAAAAGCAAACAACCGTGGGCTGGTCGATTGACTAATCCGAACGACCCACCTTTGCGGGCGGAATTATTCAACCTCGAACAACTCGCGCGCCATGCTCTTTCGCTCGCATCCGCCCACAAAACAGGAGCCCAGCGCCACAATAACCAACTACTCGAACGCCTAGACGCCAACGAGCGTGGGCTACGTGCCTTCAATCGCACTACGCATGACGATAATTCTCACTGCCGTCTCTCTCCAGCAGCAGAATGGATGCTGGACAACTTCTATTTGATCGAGGAGCAGATTCAAATGGCAAAGCGGCATTTACCACGCGGCTACAGCCGTGAGTTACCCCGCCTCTTGGAAGGACCTTCCGCTGGCTTACCGCGTGTCTTCGACATGGTTCTGGAGTTAATCTCGCATGTGGATGCGCGGGTCGACGAAGATTCTCTCAGCGCATTCATCAATTCCTACCAAACGGTCGACACCCTGAAACTTGGTGAACTTTGGGCCATCCCCATCATGCTGCGATTGGGACTCATCGAAAACCTCCAACGCATAGCAGCTAGGCTGGATACCGCCCGCGAGGATTGTGAGATTGCCAGTATGTGGGCGCGTAACCTGCAAGAAATGGCGGAGACCAACCCATCCCAACTCGTGATCGTTGTGGCGGATATGGCGAAGTCGAAGCCATCACTCTCTGGCGCTTTCGTGGCAGAATTCTGCCTACGCTTGTCACAAGGCAGTCCGCTTCTACAACTTGCTCGCTCGTGGTTGGAACACGTCCTGATCGAACAAGGCCAATCCATTGAGATGCTGGTTCATATAGATAACCAGAACCAGGCAGCAAATCAAGTGTCCGTCAGCCACAGCATCGGCAGCCTACGTTTACTCGGCGAGATGAACTGGAAAGAATTTGTCGAAACCTTGAGTGTAGTCGACATAACCCTACGCAGCGACCCCGCCGAAGTTTACGGCAAAATGGAATTTTCCACGCGAGATCAATACCGGCACGTCGTCGAAAGCATCGCTCGTCATGGCAAACTATCAGAATCTGATGTCGCACTGAAATCGATTCAATTCGCCGAGGCTGGCGCTCGGGCGCATGGAACGGATGATAGGTCCGCACACGTCGGATACTATCTCATCGACAAAGGTCTTCCTCTGTTAGAATCAGCCGCAAAAGTAAGCATTGCATGGAGAACTAACATCGATCGAATCATCCGCCATTGGCCGTTAACATTCTATAGCGGCGGAGGTGTGATACTAACCTTACTCGCGACATCTGGATTTACATGGGCTATCTATGGACTTGGGGTTCATAGTTGGAAAATTCTTCCCTTCGCTCTCATACTCCTGATTTGCGCGAGTCAACTTGCTGTAGCCCTGATGAACTGGGTGAGTGGTCTATTAGTAAAACCGATACCTCTACCGCGCTTGGATTTCTCAGCTGGTATCGACCCGCGTTGTAGCGCGATGGTCGTCGTGCCAACGATCATCTCAAACGCGGATAACGTGGATAAGCTGATCGAAACAATGGAGCTCCACTACCTTGCAAATCGTGATCCACATATACGTTTTGCACTCCTAACAGATTTTCCAGATGCTCCAGAAAAAAACATGCCGCAGGACAATGCCTTGTTAGCACGGATCCGCTCCGGCGTTGAAAGGTTAAACAAGAAATACCCTGATGGACTCCAAACTTTCTTCTTTCTTTTTCACCGACCTCGACGCTGGAACCCAGTCGACAAACTATGGATGGGATACGAACGCAAACGTGGAAAAATCATGGAGTTCAACTTGCTTCTCCGCGGCGGAGGCTTGAATTGTTTTAGTGATATCTCAGGCGAAGTCGCAATCCTGCCCACCATCAAGTATGTCATCACTCTGGACTCCGACACGCAGCTCCCACGCGATGCTGCATGCCGACTCGTCGGCACCATGGCACACCCACTAAACCGTCCTAAGATAGACCCTGAAAGGGGCGTTGTGACCGAGGGCTACGGCATTCTACAGCCGCGTGTCGGAGTCAGCCTCCCCTCATCACGTCGATCTTGGTTTGTCAGGGTTTTCGCCGCAGACGCTGGCATCGATCCTTATACCCGAGAGGTTTCTGATACCTATCAAGACATCTTCCGCGAAGGCTCATTTATCGGAAAGGGAATCTACGACGTGGATGCTTTTGAAAGTGCTTTGAACGGACGCTTCCCCGAGAATGCTATCCTCAGTCATGACTTGTTAGAGTCATGCCATGCACGCTCAGCTTTAGTTAGCGATGTAGAACTCTATGAGAATCATCCTTCTCGCTACGACGTAGACATCGACCGCCGTCACCGATGGATTCGCGGAGACTGGCAAATTACCCAGTGGCTACTTCCCCGTGTTCCTGGGGCTGACGCGCGTCGGATAGCAAACTCTCTCTCTGCTCTTTCTCTGTGGAAAATTTTCGATAACCTACGGCGCAGCTTGGTTCCGATCGGGCTATTACTTTTCATACTTTGCACATGGTTTTTTCTTCCTGAAATTGGCGGCTATGGAGCACTACTAATTGCAGCAATCATCATCCTTCCGGTTTTTTTGGCGATGCTTATCGAGGTAATCTGTAAACCAGAAGACCTTCCATGGCTCATGCACCTGCGTTGCATGAGCGCCACACTAGGGCGAAATCTCGTCCAGATTTTTCTCACCTTCGCGTTTCTCCCTTACGATGCATTCATCAGTTTGGATGCTATCGTGAGAACTTTAGTGCGCCTGCTTGTGACTCGGAGACGTCTGCTCGAATGGCGGACATCAAGCGATTCTGAAAATCGCTCCCAAGCCAATCTACTCGGTTTTCACACCACCATGTGGATCGCGCCGGCCATCGCGCTCACGACGGGACTTCTCCTCTTTATCCGACATCCAGCTCATTTAACTTTAGCTCCACCCTTACTTTTTCTGTGGCTAATGGCACCAACTATCGCGTGGTGGATTAGCCTACCCATTAAGAGCGAAGCACCCAATCTAACAGAAGCACAACGTAAATTTCTTCGGATCACATCTCGTAAGACATGGCATTATTTCGAAACTTTTGTCACTGCTGAAGATCACTGGCTGCCACCGGACAACTTTCAGGAGATACCAGTTGCGAAAATCGCTACAAGGACTTCACCAACAAACATGGGTCTCTCGTTATTGGCAAATCTAGCAGCTCTGGATTTAGGTTACATCTCAATTGGAGGGATGATGCTTCGCACGCGCAACACATTGACCACGATGCAGGGGCTCGAACGCTATTGTGGGCATTTCTACAATTGGTATGATAGCCGCACTCTGGAGGTGCTTGCCCCACATTATGTCTCCAGTGTTGATAGTGGAAATCTAGCAGGCCACCTTCTTACTTTAGGGGCTGGACTAAGGGAGCAAATCAAAACACAGACCTTCAGGCCTCAAATTTTCGAAGGGCTATTAGATTCTGTTAGAGTTCTTCGTGAAATAGATCATAAAAACTCTACTCTTGTCGCAATGGAAGCGGATATGAACCATCTTCCAACCAGCCCACGCGCAGGACTAAATTGGCTGGAAACCCTCTCAGAGAAAGCTGCAGAAATTACCGCTTCATCCACAAACAGTGAGTGGGCACAGATTCTATTGAGCACTTGCAAGGAACATCGGAAAGAACTGCTCAAACTCTCTCCTTGGCTAGCAATACCATGCCCAAAATCCCCTGCACTTCGAGAAAAACTCGCCCGCTTAGAGCAGTCATTTACTTTGATTGAAGTTTCACTCTTAGAAGAGAATCAACTTCCCATCATTGAAGCGGAATTGAGTAAGATCAAGTCAGGCGCAGATCAGGAACTTTTACTTTCCATTGCCACCTGTTTGCGGGAAGCAAGCAAACACGCTGCGCTAAAAATACTCGAATTGGAGAAACTTGCCAAACAGAGCGATGCGCTTGCCGCGATGGATTTCAGCTTTCTCTACAATCCGAAAAAGCAGCTCTTTACCATCGGCTTTTGCGTCGCCGATAACCGGAGCGATATTAGTCATTATGATCTCCTAGCATCCGAGGCACGCCTTTGTAGTTATGTGGCCATCGCCTTGGGCCAGGTTCCCCAAAACCATTGGTTTTCGCTAGGCCGGCAACTCATCGGACCGCGCAATGTTCCTCTGCTCGCATCGTGGAGCGGTTCGATGTTCGAGTATTTGATGCCCCTTATCGTTATGCCTAATTTCGAGAATACTCTACTAGACTTTACCTACAAGGCCGCTGTCAATCAACAGATCGTGTATGGTAAATCAC
>JBILMI010000132.1:0-6420 GCA_044375585.1 Luteolibacter sp. | reverse complement strand
CCTCGCTGGAAATCATCTCCAGCGAGGTTTTTTATTTATCCCTGCGGTTCTTCGCTTTGTTTTGACGACCGACCAAGCCTCTCTTATCTGTCTGACTTCGCTCATTTATGAAACTCGCCATCCTTTCGTGCTCCCCCAAATGTTATTCGACCCGCCGCATCATCGAGGCAGGCCGCAAACGTGGGCATAAAATTGAGGTTCTTAATACCTTGCGGCTCACCATCGGGCTCGATCAGGGAGATCCGCACATTTACTACCACGGCAAAGAACTACGCACGCCCGATGCAGTGCTGCCACGGATCGGCACCTCGATCACTCGCTACGGCACTGCGGTCGTGCGTCAATTTGAGCAAATGGATGTTTTCACCCCAAACACCGCTGCGGGCATCAGTAATTCTCGAGACAAACTCCGCTCCCTTCAAATTTTATCAAAACACGACGTCGGCATTCCAAGCTCGGCTTACGTCGATGACAAACGCGATGTCGAATTCGCATTGCAACGCGTGGGTGGCGCGCCAGTGATCATTAAACTGCTAGAAGGCACCCAAGGCGTTGGCGTCATTTTGGCGGATAAAATCGAAATTGCGAAAGCCATCGTTGAAACGCTTCACTCCACCAAACAACAAGTCCTACTCCAGAAATTTGTCTCTGAGAGTAAGGGCAAGGATGTGCGTGCATTTGTCATCGGAGACCGAGTTGTCGCAGCGATACGTCGTGTCGCACAAGGACAAGAGTTTCGCTCAAATGTGCATCGTGGCGGAAAAGCCGAGGCGATCACGCTCGATCCCGTTTACGAAGAAGCCGCTGTCCGAGCTGCGCAAATCATGGGCCTCAGAATTTGTGGCGTTGATATGTTAGAAGGTAAAGACGGCCCACAGATCATGGAGGTAAATTCTTCTCCCGGCCTCGAAGGAATCGAAGGGGCGACCGGCTTAGACATCGCAGGAGAGATGATCGATTACATTGAGGATCAGGTTAAGTTCCCTGAAATCGATATCCGTCAACGCCTCACCATTTCGCGCGGTTATTCCGTGGCTGACATTCATATTCCCGTGGGTAGCCAATACATCGGCATGACCATCGATGGGACCGGACTACGCGAACTCGATGTCGTTGTCCTCACTCTACGCCGAAAAGGAGCGGTGATTTCCAATCCAAAAGGCAGTCGCGTTCTCGAAGCGGATGACACCATTTTGTGCTACGGTAAATCCGAACACATGAAGGGTCTCATTCCTGCGAAAAAGAAAAAACGCAGAAAAATGAAAAAACTCCCAAAACCTATCGACCCAATAACATGAGCATGATCATTGGATGGCGGGAACGGGTAGAGCTCCCAGATTGGTCTCTGAAATTAAAGGCTAAAGCCGACACCGGCGCCAAGAGTTCTGCGATCGATTGCGCAGAAATCACCGAGCTTTCTAACAACCGTGTTCGCTTCACGGTGCGACTCGACCGTAAAGATAAAAAGCTCATCACTCTTGAGGAAGATATCCATTCTCGCAAAAGCGTTCGCTCCTCGGATGGCAAAGCCAGCAACCGTATTTTCGTCTCCACCACCCTAAGCCTCGCTGGTATCGAAAAAAAAATTATCGTCTCTTTGGTCTCTCGCAAACGCATGATCCACCGCCTGCTGTTAGGCCGCGAAGCCCTCGGTGATGATTTCCTCGTTAACTCTTTCGTCGATCACTGGGCGACACCCAAAAAAATTAAAAAAGGATTAAAGAGAGAGCCGTGATCAGGATGACGAAAATGATGTTTAGGTAAAACCCTACCCTCATCATGGCACGTTGCGGCACTAGACCGGTTCCGAACACAATCGCGTTCGGCGGAGTGCCAACGGGTAACATAAATGAACATGAAGTCGCTAATGCGAGAGGTAAGACCAATTGATTCGCAGGTAGATTGAACTCAGTCGCCATCGTAAAAAAGATGGGAACCAGCAAAGCGGCGCTGGCGGTATTGCTGGTCAGTTCGCCCATGAAAATCACGAAACAAACAACGGCGGCGATGACGGCCCAGAGCGGCCATGCTTCAAGCGTCGCGCCTAACAGCCGAGCCATAAACAAGCTCGCGCCGGATGTCCCCAAAATCGCGCTCAATGCCAACCCACCCCCAAATAGAAACAGCACACCCCAATCCGTATTCTCTTGAACCTCTTTCCAGCTTACTACCTTAAACAAAACCACCGCGCATGCTGCTAACAGCGCCACCCATGTATCCATTTCCTTGAATCCAAGTAACGACTCAAGTTGAGCTCCAAACATCCATGCAAGTGCGGTGCATCCAAAAATGGATAACGTCATCCATCGCTGACTGTTAAAAACAAATTTTTCTTCGGTGATTTTCGAACGCTCTAACACCACATTCGCAGGCCTAAGAATCAGCCACAACAAACCGATCATGGCTGGCAGTAAAACCGCAACGGCGGGCACACCGAAAACGATCCACTCCGAAAAACTGATCCCAAGCTTATCCGCCGCTATGCCGTTTGGCGGGCTACCTACCTTTGTCCCCAAACCACCGATACTCGCCGCATACGCTAATCCCAATAACAAGAAATAGGTATTTCTGGGATGGATCTCATGCGATTTAAACTGGTTCAGCATTCCCAGAGCCAGAGGCAACATCATGGCCGTTGTGGCGGTGTTACTCATCCACATTGAAATAAAAGCTGTTCCTGCAAAAAACCATGTCGCGGTAGAGAGGAATTTACCTTTTCCAAGAAAGTTTAGCCGACTCGCCAGCCATCTGTCCAATCCCTGCGCCGTGAGCGCCGAAGCCAACGCAAACCCTCCGAAAAACACGAAAATTAACGGATTGGCGAAAGATGAAAGACTGGTCTTTACATCGCTCAGCCCCATCACCGCCGCAAGTACCGGAACCAATAACGCCGTAATACTCAAAGGCACTGCCTCCGTCATCCACAGAAACGCAATAAAGGCAAAGAACCCCAGTCCTAGCCGCAGCTTGGCCGGATTAAGCCCCTCCATCACCTCTCCACTTTCTGGTAAAGGCAAGAAATATACGATGCCCAGTAATAGTAATAAACTTGCAACTAACTTCATCACATAGGGTTTTTAGCCAAAATATTTGATCCGAACATCAAATTTGACGAAATTCCTTTTCACATCCACCATACCGCTTCATGAAATCCAACCGCATCTTTGCCCTTGCCTGCTGCGCACTCGGCTTGATTGCGTTTTCTCAGTTACTCATTGCTGGGATGGCCCTCGCGGCTCGCTTGGAAGACAGTCAAAAAATCCGCATCGTAGAGCGTGAGGTAGAAAAACTGGTTCCTTACCCAAACCCTGCACCCATTCAGCCTCTTGGCGCGCAGCCTAACACGAATACCCTTCCAAATATCACTCTTGACCCATCACCTAACAAAAACCCTATCGCCTCTCAATCTACCACTGAGCCCACCCAACTCGTTACTCCCGCGATTGCAGACCCTCGCGCCGAGCGCTTGGTCACCGAAGCCCGAACCGCCCGTGTCGCAGGCGATATGGGGATGGCCATCGTCAAACTAGAAGAAGCGCTCAAACAATCCCCCAACGAACCCAACGCCCTTTATGAGCTTGGTTTGGTTCACGAACTCATGGGCGTTAATGACCAAGCGTCTATCTACTTCGAACAAGTGTTCCAAATAGGCGTCACTGGATCTGGCGAGCTTTACAAAGCTGCAGCTGCCAAACTCCGCGATGGCTTCGAGCTGCCAGGAGAAATGCGCGGGAAAATCGCTCTCGGGCGCGTTCGGATTTTTAAAGATCCCGCTGCTGTTGGCGGGAAACGTACAGTTCTATCTATTCCGGTCACCAAGGCTCCTGACCAGGAAGTGCAGTCCTCCGATATCGAAGTGTCCGTCACGTTTTTCAATAAAACCTCAAATGGCAACATCATCCAACTCGAGGATGAATCATGGGCAAGCGCGAATTGGGCAAGCCTTCCCTTTGACTGGGCCGCAGGCGAAGAAACCCTGCGAGTGAACTACCAAATACCAAATCAAGATGGCCAAACGACGCATCTTTTCGGAGAAATCGAATATTATGGGCAGGTCGCAACCCTATCCTACAAAGGAGAAATTCTCGATATTCAAGCGTGGCCTCGAGACCTTGCTGCGAGAATCGGCCAAACTCCCGCTAATGTAGATCCCTCAAATTCTTTTCCGGAATTTCTTGATCGAGACTCTTTACCGCCCAACTTCGATCCCGATATTCCTCTTTTACCGCGTAACTAAACCATGGAAATTTTCAGCGAAAACAGCCAAATCGGTGACTACATCCTTTTGAAATGTCTGAGTGACAATGGAGAAACTCGAACATGGTCAGCAAAACAAGTATCCGTCGGTCGCGCGGTTCTCATCGATGAACTCAAGCCGGCCTATGCTGAAAATCGCGACGCTTTTTTAGCGAATGTTAGAGCAAAGGCCGCTGTCGAGCATCCGCTCGTGGGCTCGATTTATGAAGCAACATCAGATCGCATACATTGCTTCTCTGCTTACGAACTTTTACCGGGAGACACCGTAACGCAACTCGAACAGGCGCAACAGAAGTTCAAGGCCCAGCGATTTGTGCACCTGCTGCGTCGTATCGCAGAGGCTAATATCTATCACGAATCTCATCAAAATTCCACTTCGCCACTTGGTCCAGAGGATATCCACTTGGACTCACAAGGTATCATTCGACTCAAAAACCTCGTGGTCCATGGCGCACGCAATCAAGATCAATCCATCCGAGACATCCAAAATCTCGGCACCTTTTTTCAAACGCTACTCGATCCAAATCACCCAGGCACTACCCGCTGTCTAACACTTCTCGAATGGATGCGCGGCAAAGACACTGAACATCATTTAACTTGGGCTCAAATTCGTGACTACTGCGAGCAAATCGAACAACAACTCACCGAGCCTTCTGAAATAACAGCTGTTCCAACTGCAGCCATTCCAGCTCAAAAGAAACATCAAATGATTTGGATTTGGGTAGCTGTGGGCGTTCTGCTCTTAGGTGGAATCATGTGGATATCTTTAGTTGAAGATAACAACGAATCCAGTCTCTCAGAAGCCAAGTCAGAATGGATCGAAGTGCGCGCAGGGAATTACACCACTCGAGACGGAACTCCATTCAGCGTTACATCTTTCTCGATCTCTAACCAAGAGGTGTCTATCGGGGAATACGCAAAATTTCTCAAGACTCTCGATCTACTCGCTAAAGAATCGAACGACCAAGTTTTTGACCACCCAGACCAACCAAAGGACAAGACAACCCATAGGCCAAATTATTGGAACGATCTTTACGGCTCTGCTAAAAAATCCAAAATTTGGAACCAACGTAAAATTAACCTCAACACGCCAGTAGTAGGCGTGGATTGGTGGGATGCTTTCGCTTATGCAAAATGGAAAAAATGCATCCTGCCTACACAAGAGCAATGGCTTGCTGCATTGATTAGCGAAACCAAAGAATACACAACGATTCCTATCAGTGCCTGGCCACCCGTTAATGAAACTCCGGACCGCACAACTAACGGAATCCTAGCTATGGCAGGATCCGTTTCAGAGTGGACGACTGAGCCTCGCGTCAGTCCATCAAATCCGCTCGGCAAGCCGCAGTGGGTTATCATCGGCGGATCATACCTAAAGCCCAGTAATGGAGCCCTCACCCAAGAGTGGACAGAAGATCGCTCCACCCGCAGGGCTGACCTTGGTTTCCGAGTTTGTAAGACTCAGCCTTAGACCTTTTGCCAAAAGTAATTGCCGAAAAGGCCGAGCCTGTGAATGCCGAGTCCAAGGCGCGATGAGGGCGCGGAAAGCCTCCGCAACCGAAGAGCAACGCCGGAATCGGCGTCCTCAGGCCGGTACTGTGAAATCCTTTCCGCAGAGCGGCACAAATCCAAAACCTGATCCGATCCCGTTTCGGTAAGGACTTTTGGGAAACGGTCTAATCAGAATTTTTTGAAACTCAGGCGGCTCATCCGTCTTTCGACTCGACAGTTCTGTGATCGGGACGAGATTTGAGCACTTATGAAATTAGAACGCTACCTTCATGCGGCCACTTTTGTCGCAATTCTCGGCCTCGGAACCGCTTTTGCAGGCGGTGAGGGTTGGCTCACTGACTTTGAGGCCGCTAAGAAACGAGCAGCGGATGAAAAGAAAACCCTGCTCATCGACTTCACTGGCTCAGATTGGTGCGGTTGGTGCATCAAGCTGAATAAAGAAGTCTTTGATCACGACGAATTCAAAAACGGCGTGAAGGACAAATTCATCCTCGTCGAACTCGATTTTCCTTCAGATAAATCCAAACTCACCGCTGCAGTCATCGCTCAAAACGAAGCCCTTCAAGAAAAATATGCAGTCAAAAGTTTTCCGACCATTCTTCTGGCCGACGAGCAGGGCAAGCCTTTTGCAATAACGGGCTACAAAGCCGG
>JBILMI010000131.1:0-6437 GCA_044375585.1 Luteolibacter sp. | reverse complement strand
GGCATTGGTGATGGAGATCAAGATGGTTCATTCAACATCGAAAAAGTCCGCTATCACAAAATCGTCATCATGACCGATGCCGACGTCGATGGCTCTCACATCCGCACACTGCTCCTGACTTTCTTCTGTCGCCACATGCCGGAGCTTGTTAGAAAAGGCTATCTCTACATCGCCCAGCCACCGCTCTATTTAGTAACGCGGAAAAAACGCTCGGAATATGTTCAAGATAATGACGAGCTTAATAAGATCCTCATCGACCTCGGCGCTGGCGAAGTCGTTCTCCGCACGTTTGATAAATCTCGCACTTTTAGTGCAGAGGAACTCAAAGGTATTTTGGAAAGCCTCTCTTCCCTATCCCGTTTCCAAAAAGCCATCGAAGGCAATGGCGGAAACTTCCAGGAATATCTCGCCGCGCGCCGTGCCGACAGCCATCTGCCAGATTACATGGTCCGCATTCGTGAGGGCAACCAAGAATCGGTTCTGTATTTTGCCGACGAATCCTCACTTTCCAAATACGCCGCAGAAAACCGTGACCTCGGTCTCTTCGACGAGCAGCTCACCGATGAGGAGCTTGCCGCTGTCACAGGCCCTTCTCGCCGCGCTGTTCTCCACGAACTTCACGAATCCCATGCGATCACGAAAATCTTCTCTCGCCTCAGCGAGTTAGGAATCGATACCAAGACCTTTTACTCGATGGACACGCCAATCTTCGAAATCAGTGAAGGTGACGGAGAAAAGAAAACAATCACCCCGATTTTTGTGGTTTCTGAAATCCTTGGAAAAGTCCTCGAGATTTCCGCCAAAGGGGTCCAGATCAAGCGATTCAAAGGACTCGGTGAAATGAACGCCAAGCAGCTGTTCGCCACCACCATGGATCCGGAAACCCGCCAGTTCCTTCGCGTTCGCTATGACGATGATAACAAGCTAGAGGCAGATACCATGTTCGATGTCCTGATGGGCGATGTGGTTGAACCCCGCAAACGCTTCATCGAAGACAATGCCCTCAACGTTCGTAACCTCGACGTCTAATTCCTTTTATTATCCTTAGATTTTATTTTTCTCATGAGCAACGATTCCATTAAGCCCATCAACGTCGCAGACGAGCTCTCTCAGTCATTCTTGGAGTATTCCATGTCGGTGATTATTTCACGGGCACTCCCTGATGTCCGTGACGGCCTCAAACCCTCCCAGCGCCGCGTGCTTTACGCCATGCGCCAACTCGGCGTGACTCCTTCGAAATCCCACGTGAAGTGCGCGAAGATCGTCGGTGAAACGATGGGTAACTATCACCCGCACGGAGACTCCTCGATCTACTCGACTCTCGTCAACATGGGTCAACCATGGTCCATGCGCGAATTGATTGTGGATGGTCAGGGTAACTTCGGTTCGGTTGAAGGCGATGCTCCGGCTTCCATGCGTTATACCGAGGCGCGCCTCCATCCGCTTGGTATGGCAATGATGGATGATCTAGACAAAGACACGGTCGATTTCGTCCCGAACTATGACGGCACTCTTCAGGAACCTTCAGTGATGCCCTCCGCATTTCCGAACTTCCTCGTCAACGGAGGCACCGGTATCGCCGTGGGTATGGCGACCAACCTCGCTCCTCACAACCTTGGCGAAGTGATCGATGGCATCTGCGCGATGATTAACGATCCGAATATCGACCTTCCAGGCCTGATGCAATACATCAAGGGCCCAGACTTCCCAGTCGCTTGCGAAATTCGCGGCATTCGCGGCATTGAAGATTACTTCCGCACGGGCCGTGGTTCGATGCGCCTTCGCGGTAAAGTAGAAATCGAGGAAAATGAAAATGGAAAGTCGATGATCATCATCCGCGAGGTTCCATACGGAGTGAACCGTGCGGTTCTTCAGACGCGCATCGCAGAACTCGTGAACGAGAAAATCCTAACCGGCATCTCAGGCATGCGCGACCTCTCCGATGAGGAAACCCGCATCGAGATCGAGTTGAAACGCGATGCCCGCCCTCAGGTCGTCGTCAATCAACTCTTCAAACTCACCGCACTGGAGACTTCGTTCAGTGTGAACATGCTGGCGATTCACGAAAAGCGTCCGAAACAACTTTCTCTCAAGGAGGCCATCGACTGCTACATCGAGCACCGCCGCGAGGTTGTCATCCGGCGCACTCGTTATCTTCTTGGAAAAGCGGAAGAGCGTGCGGAATTGTTAGAAGCATATCTTCTCGCGCTCGGACACCTCGATGATTTCATCAAGATCATACGCGATTCTAAAAACCGTGACGAAGCGCGTGAGCGCCTAGCAGCTTACAAGTTTTCCACCAAAACCGCAGAGGGGCTCGGTATTTTACTTCGTTCACAAGCAGCAGTTCAGGGCGACAACTACGTTTTCTCAGAACGTCAGGTCAACGCGATCCTCGAACTTCGCCTCTATCAGCTCACCGGTCTTGAACGTGATAAAATCAAAGGGGAATACGATGGGATCCTCGTGGAAATCACCGACTTTCTCGACATTCTCGCTCGTGAAGAACGCGTGCTTAACATCATCAAAGACGAGCTCCAAGCGATCAAAGCGAAGTACGCCAGTCCTCGTAAGTGCCCGATTGTTGCAGAAGTCGGCGAGGTTGCGATGGAAGACCTCATTGCCAATGACGCGATGATCGTCACGCTCTCGCATCGCGGATACATCAAGCGCACCCCAGCTAGCGAATATCGCTTACAAGGTCGTGGCGGAAAAGGCCTGAAAGGAATGGAAACCAAGGCGACTGCAAAAGATGTCGAAGACGATTTCGTCGAGCATCTGTTCTCGGTTCAGACCCATGACTACTTGTTGTTCTTCACTAATACTGGCCGACTCTATGTAGAGCGAGTCTATGAACTTCCAGAAGGTTCACGCACTTCAGTGGGTCGCAGCATTCGCAACGTCCTTGATTTGCAGCCAGATGAAAAAATCGCCGCGATGCTCCGCCTTGAGCGCACGGTTGATGAAAATGGAAACGATAACACGTTCCGCGAGGACGCTGGTTTCGTGTTCTTTGCGACTCATACTGGCAAGGTCAAGAAAACCGCACTCAACGATTTCCGTAACTACCGCAAAGCCGGTATTATCGCGATCATTCTCGAAGAGAAAAACGAACTCATCGGCGTTAAACTCACTTCCGGAAACGACGACATCATCCTCGTCACACATGAAGGAATCAGTCTCCGTTTCTCTGAGCAAGATACGCGCCCGCTTGGTCGCTCTTCACAAGGCGTGATGGGTATCCGTCCTGTCGAAGGCGATTATGTGGTCGGCCTCGCACTCGTTGAGGAAGGTCACACCTTGCTCGTCGCTTCTGAAAATGGCCTCGGCAAACGCACCAACTTTGAGGAATACCGTAAACAATCCCGCGGCGGAAAAGGCATCATCACGATGAAAGTCACGGACAAAACCGGACCTCTCGTTGGCGCACTCTCTGTCGAAGAGTCCCACGAGCTCATGCTCATGACCTCTACCGGTCAGTCGATCCGCATCCGAGTCAGCGAAGTCCGCACCACAGGTCGTAATGCCCAAGGTGTAAAACTCCTCACCCTCAAAACTGGCGAGAAACTTCAGGACATTTCCTTGGTCATTCCCGATGGTGAGGACAGCGAGTCCACAGGATCCATCAACATCGAAGCCTCGGAGTCACCAGAAGCGGATATTGAAGCGGATATCGAGACGCAGAGCGAATAACCGCGTAAATAAGAGAGACCCTCGGATAAACACGGATCGGATTCTATGAATCATTTTAAAATGGGGCTGAGCTAATCTCAGTCCCACTTTTTAGCCGTCATTTTTCCAGAGAATTTGATCCGTGTTTATTCGCGTTTATTTGCCGGAAAAATGCAGAATAGCCAGTCCGGCTATCTCCGCTGCGCTACGATGGAGGTTCAAATTTTCTGCATATCTCCGGATTTTATCCTTGTGATGAAAGGCAATATGTGTTCAAGTGAACACACTATGAATGACATATTACCTGAACAAGCTATTAAGACCTACTCGAACGACTACGCCATTTATAAACCTAACCAACGTGGCAACGGCGGAGCGATTCGCTTTAACCTCAATGCTGACAAAGGCGCGATCTTTCTCGATGCCGCAGCTCAAAGCGGTGAAAAACAATTCGATTGGGAAAACAAGATCATCATGAAGTGGGGGCTGTCGGATATCGGTGCCGTGCTCGCTCTTCTGCAGAACCGCACTTCCGAAGCCAAGCTATTCCACAAAACTGAAAAGGCGACTAGCAGCTTCGAGCTCGCCCTCCGCGACGATCCAGATCGTGCTCCCTACATGCTTTCCATTTCCCGCCAGGAAATAGCCGATAAATCATTGCGTAAAGTTTCTATCCCCATAACCCACCCGGAAGCCGCCGTCCTTGAAGTCGCTCTGCGCATCGCAACCAGCCGTATCATGGGTTGGTAGTTCAAAGGTTTTCCGGTGTTGTCTGTCGGGGAGTGAGGAGATCAAGGAGATCAAGGAGAAGAAGAGATTGAAATGGATGTGATGAAATCATTCCTCCTCTCCTCACTAACGACCCAAAGAATATTGGGTTTATCCGCCGCGAAGAGAGGCAAGCACATAGCAAGAAGCGGAGGAGAAATTTCATGGGAAGAGTGAAATGTGGGCTTACACGCCAAGAAATGCTCCCGACAGGAATCGAACCTGTATCTAGAGTTTAGGAAACCCTTGTTCTATCCGTTGAACTACGGGAGCTAAGAGATGAATTTGATAGGGGCTGATGGAGCATAGCGCAAGCGATAAGCTTAGATTGGAAAATCGCTCTCATTGTGGTTAAATATCTTCTAAGTTAAGATGCTGCGGTGAAGAAAAGAAACCCCACACGCGCCATTTGCGGCAGGTGTGGGGCTTTTGTTGATGAGTTTAAACTTACAGGCCTGGGTTGGCGTCTGTGGCAGATGGCTTCGTTGGTGAAGGTGGCGGTTTCGCGCCGACCGGTTTACTGAGGTATTGTGGAAGTTCTACGCTGACATCTTTTGCATTTTCATGTAATGGCGGGACTTAACCAGCCAAGCCTGAGAGGAAACTTGCGGTGCTGGATTTTCCGTCCGCAACGTTGCCGCGGTCGCAAACGGTGATCTTGTGGTTTGCACCTTCTGCTTCCGTGAACGCGTTTGAAGCTGCCTGTTGTCGGAGTGCATCGAAGTATCCCGAAGCATCGTTGATGAGGCGAAGATCGATTTTTTCAGTTCGACTTCGACGCGCATGGAAATGATCGTGATGAGCTTGTTGCGGCCGGCGTTGATCTCCTCAATGCCATGGTCGCGATGATTACGCGCATCTAACCGAAGATAATATCTCTCGCGAGCTCTTTGACATGCTTAGATATCGCGCTCAGACTCCGGATAAAAATTTGGCAGCTCTTGTTTCCGACCAGTATTCTTTACCGCCACTAAATCCAACATGTCCACCCTGTTTGGGGATTTCTAGGTGAAGATAGGAATGATCAATTGCTTCGGCGTAAGGATAGCATCTTGGACCGAGAAACGGATCGTTCGCAGCGCTAACCATTAGGGTTGGAATTTTGATATTGGGTAGAAACGGCCGCGAACTACTGCGTTTCCAGTAATCTTCTGCACTTTCAAATCCATGGATGGGAGCGGTGAAGCGTCCGTCGAATTGTGCGAAATTTCGAATTTTAGATATGTCGCTGATATCTAGAGATCCTGGAAACTTAGAGTGCTTCACTTTAATTTTAGCACGCAGCGTTTTAAGAAACCGCTCCATGTAGATTCGGTTCTGCCATTTCGAAAGTTCGTGAGAGGAACAGGCAAGATCGCAAGGCGTAGAAAATGCAACGGCGCGCTGGATGATGGGATGGATCGTTTCACCGCGCTCGCCGATGTATTTGAGGACCAAGTTTCCGCCGAGACTGAAGCCGACTAGATCGATTTGATCATACTTGCGCTTTGCGATCGCATGTTGAATCACGTGTTCTAAGTCATCGGTTTTCCCGCTGTGGTAAGAGGACAGCAGGCGATTCGGCTCTTCGCTACAATCACGGAAGCTCCATGCCAGCACGTCCCATCCGCGCTTGATGAGTGCAACGGTCATTCCGCGCATGTATTTGGCCTGCGCATTTCCCTCAAGGCCGTGGGTCAAAATCGCGAGCTTATTTTTGCCTGTAATAAACCAGTCGATATCGAGGAAGTCGCCATCTCTTAGCTCAATGCGCTCGGTGGATGGCGTTAGACCCGGGATGCGACGTAGAGTCGGGTGAATGGTTTGTGCATGACCCCCGATGAGCCACTTGGGAGCGGAGTAAGTGGATTCATGAATGATAGGCACGGTGAAAAAATGTCCTATTTAGGGGATTCGCTAGGTTGGATTTGAACCTGCAAGGGCTGTGTAGTCGTGAGATGCACATCGCGTTGTGGGAATGGCACCACGATGCCGGCATCGGTCAGGCGTTTTTCGAT
>JBILMI010000017.1:0-23381 GCA_044375585.1 Luteolibacter sp. | reverse complement strand
CTTTTCGAATCGATTCGTGATCTCTTAAGAAAACCAGAAACTATCATGTCCGTCTGCAACACTCATACGCCATAAACGAAATAACTTTTGAGAAACGGTCTATATCTAAGCGTCTCTCGCGAGACGGAAAGGTTCTTCCATGTAATGCACCAAACTGTGGTGGTTATACACTTGAAGCTGAACTTGGCGTTACTCCAAATGGCAGGTCAGAGCCAGATTATCTTGGCTATGAAGTAAAACAGACAGCAGTGCCGAACTTTAATCGCTTGGAATCGGGAATTATCACGTTGATGACACCAGAGCCCACAGGAGGCATCTATTCTGAGGAAGGGCCAGAAAAGTTTGTTCGTGAATTTGGTTATGCAGATAAAAAAGGCCGCGAAGACCGCCTGAATTTTGGAGGTATATTTCGCGTTGATAAGAGACATGAAGGCACAAAGCTCACATTGAAGTTACTGGGATATGAAAATGGTAAGATTACGGACAAAGATGCATCCATAGCCTTGTTGGATGATACGGGAAGGATAGCCGCATCATGGGACTTTAGTGGTTTGATGCAGCATTGGGCAAGGAAGCACGCACATGCGGTATATGTTCCATCGATGATGCGTAAAGAGCCTTCGCGAGGGTATCGATATTCGAAAAATGTTAGACTGGCGGAACAGCCGGAATTTATCCGGTTACTAAACGCATTCAATGCAGGTGTTATTTGCTATGATCCGGGGATTAAGTTAGAAAATGCCTCGTCATCTAAGCCAAAAATAAAATTGCGAAGTCAATTTCGGATCAAGTCAAAAGACATAACTATTATATATGGCAAGGTGGAAATGGTTGATGTGGTAGGTTAGTCTTTCAACAACAGATTGCCCATACCTCTGTGCCGATCGAGGTCGCCTTAAATTAAAAACATGAACCAAGAAGATATCAACCAAGCCATCTAGGTGGTGGGCTCTGAGGAGAAGCTTAACAAGATGGTGTTGCAAGTGGCGAGGATGTGGAAAGCGATCTTTCTTAGAGGGCTGATAAGTCATCTGAAAGCGGGTAAATCGCTTGCTGAATTTTTTATCATTGATGACCCCAATCTGCATCCCTACGACGCCAATCCAGAACATCTCAGCGTGGAACGAATCGGAGATGGCTATTGCATGGATATCGGCATTTGCATCGGTGGCGACTGTGGCGAGAGCGGGAAGTTCATGTTCGATGCAGACGGGGTGATGAACGATGATTCACCGCCTGGCTTCGTCATCTACTGAGGCTTGGGATCAGGAGTCTCCTTAACATTCGTTACAAGTAGAGTTCTTAGTTCTTAGTTCTTAGTTCTTAGTTCTTAGTTCTTAGTTCTTGGTTCTTGGTTCTTGGTTCTTGGTTCTTGGTTTGACTACGCTTTGCTCCGTCCAAGCGGTTAGGACTTTGTCATAAAGTGAAGGTTCGCTAGCGCTTACTCGGCTTTGTGGTTCTTTACCCCGATATGTCGGGGCTGGCTTCTCTAGATCTGAAGAAAAGTTCACCGCCAAGTCGCCAAGGACGCCAAGTAAGATGGATGGTTAGATTTTATATACTGAGCCTGTCGAAGAGTTAGATTTTTATTAAACTTGGCGCACTTGGCGACTTGGCGGTGAATACCTACGAGCTTGTCGTTTGAGGGAACAGAAGATTCAGCGTGGACTCCTTTTGGATGTTCTAATAGCTAGTGTGAGTCGGTCATCGAGAGCCTCCAGTGCACTGAGTCTCCATGGCGTGCCATCCACGAATAGATTGCCGTCGCTCCGCTCTGGTTATGAAGCCTGCAAGCTCCTCGCAGGGTCATCCAGCTAGGGAGAGTAGGGAGTTTGAACCACGGATAAACGCGGATGAACACGGATCAGAAATCAATAATTGGTGCCGAAGATAAGTTTTAATCCTGCCATTGCGGCTCATTTGGCTGAAAAACTCACCTTCATCATGCTTTTATCCGTGTCCATCTGCGTTCATCCGTGGTTCTCTTCTTTATTTTGCCAAAGTTTCTCCCTAGCTAGATGACCCTGCAAGCTCCTCGGTTAAAAAATATCTTCCCTCTTCAAATTGAATCGCCCAAAGTCTTCTTTGCAATTCATTCACAAAATATGAAAAAACTCATTTATCTACTCTCCCTGATTTTTGGCATCTCTTTAGTTCTCAAGACCGATGCGAGTGGTATGCAAATCTTTGTCAAGACGTTGACAGGTAAGACGATTACGCTCGATGTGGAACCATCCGATACCATCGAAGGTGTGAAGGCGAAGATCCAAGATAAGGAAGGCTTTCCTCCTGATCAACAACGGCTTATTTTTGCGGGTCAGCAACTGGAGGATGGTCGCACGCTCTCGGATTACAACATTCAGAAGGAATCTACCCTGCATCTGGTGCTCCGTGTCCTTCTGGATGAGACGAGTGTGGCGGAACAAGCTCAAATTTCACGAACTGCGATGCGCACCGGAGGGATGGTCTTGCACGGGCTGCATGGTCATCCGATGGATTATCGCGTCGAGCCGGGGAAAGACTATGCGTTTTGGGTCGGCGGCGATTGGGGAGAGGATCAGCATTCCCAACGTGATGGCAATTTGGGTATCGCTGAAATCGGAGCCTCACGCGTTTTGAGTTCTTCTGGAATCCAGCTTGGTATTGGCTTGGGTAAGTCTTGGAGTGATTACGATACCTACCTAGGAGGTAATCAGGAAATGCGCGGCGAATACCTGCTGGGTGAACTCATCTTGCCAGCGGAAGGACTGGGCTCGAATGCATGGATGACATTTACCGGATTTTATCACCAATCCGCTGCGGATATATTGCGCGCTTATGATGCCGGATTGGCAACCGACTATTCCTATGGCGAGACCGATGCACAGACATGGGCGTTTCGTGCACGAGTCGACTGGGAAAATTCGTTCGCGCTCGCAGGTTGCGAATTTTCACCCTATGTCGACTTGTCTTTCATCGAATCACAAGTCGACGGCTATAGCGAAGCGGGTGGCGCGGCCCCTGCCATCTATGCTTCTCGCACCGATCATTCCCTCGAAGCGCGTGCAGGTATAAACATGCTTTATGAAATCAATTCATCCATGGCAGTGACTGGAGAAGTCGGTATGTACCAACAATTGAACGAGAGGAATTCCGCCGTGAATGGGCAGGCATCGGGATCGAACTTCAACTTGATGATGTCGGAAGCAGATGACACTTGGATGATCGGCTCGGTCGGCATCAGGGCCATCAGCGAAGTTGGCACCATCAACTTACGACTCAATGGCACTACCGAAGGTGGCGATTCGACCGCATGGGTATCGTTGTTTTGGGGAATTTCATTGTAGTTGATGTTTAACAATCTAAATCGATGGGTGATGCTTTTCTCTCACTTGGTTTACGTCTTTATCTTGGGTCAGCATTGGTCTGTTAGAAGCAGCGCCAAGCTGCCGTGTTGCAGCTGGATGGGTTACTCCACAATGCTATGTCGTTCTCATTGATCCACCGATGTTCTGATGCTATCCGCCGAGTGTTTCAGCGCGAGGCGCAGAAGCATGTTCCGCTCGCCGATGTTCTTACTGATCGCTTGGCCGACTCCCCGGACTTTCTTTTTAAAATCGGCTATTCCTCTGCACTGGGCAGGCATGCCATTGCAAGTCCAGCGCTCGCAGAAAAGCCGCCCGGCACTCTTTTGTTGCGGGAACTCAGCCAGATCTGGATTCCCACTGGGCTAGGTAGAGATTTAGTTTGTCACTCGTGTGCAAACGAATTTACGCCCACCAAGTCATCCCGTGCACGTTGGGTGTTCTGTCAAGGTTGTGGTGAACAAATGCGCTATTGCTCAACAAAATGTCGCGAAGAACATGCGCCGCTGCACCAGCCTATCTGTGCAATACTTAGTGACGCGGCAACTCTCGCGGAGCAGCATCAATGTCCACTCGATTTGGTGCATGCATTTCTTGCGCTCGTTGCAAAGCGCGCTCACGGTCTGCTGTCCGGCGCGGTCCCGAAGGAGCGCGAAACGCTTTGTTCCAGTCCGTTAGCTTTCGAGGCTGGTTCCGAGGCATTTTCTCAGATGCTCGGTCATGCTGGAGCATTGGATTTTGCGTCGCGCCGCAGCTTGCGTGCGTTGGCCATATCTATATGCAACAGACTGCCAGAAGAAATCCGTCCTCCGCTCGATCTTTTCTACACATGGGCTTCGCAGATCAATTTCAATTCGCACGGCCTCAACCGCTCGAGTCAAATCAACGAATCCTTTGGCTTCGGCCTCTTTCCACTTGGCTCTATCTTCAATCACTCGTGTTTGCCTAATTGCACATACACCAACGAGGGGGCGCAGTTAGTATTTCGCCTTCTGCGCACTGTGCGCGAAGGTGAAGAGCTTTGTGTCAATTACACGGAGCTATACGAGTCACGCGATGAACGCCGCGCTATGCTGCGGGTGAGTAAGTCTTTCGAATGCCGCTGCCAACGTTGCACTCATGCTCCGGTTGGCGATGAGGAAACTCGTCTCATTGCTGCGGAACCATTGGTTTCAGCCATACTGTGCGACCAGACGAAGGGATGTTCTGGTTTGCTAAATCAATGCGATGTGCTTACCGATCGGTTGGGCGACCGCAGCGCTGAATGGCAGTGTTCAGTTTGTCACACGCGCTGCACTTACGGCCACCTTCTCGACAGTTATCTCACGCCTCTGCGCGATCGTTTGCAAAACGCGATGTTGGAATATTCTCAGGGACTGGTTGGCGGGGCAGCTGCTTCTCTACGCGACACATTTGAATCGTTGTTAAGATCAGCACTTGCCAGCCTCCATCCTTCGCACGCTCTCGTTTTTCATTGTTATCTTCCGCTCATCAATTGTTGTTCGTCGCTCAAGGACTATGCTGCCAAGGAACGATACACGCGAGCCTTGGTTGAAATTGCCACTGGGGTTCTTCCCGATTACCCGCCGCTTGCGAATTACCTAGAGGCCTTCGCGCAGTCACTCAACGAACGGGTCACCACGACGCCTGCGATGTCGAGGGGTGAGCGTCAAGCATACGCGCAAGAGGCGATAGTTGCATTGCAGCGAGCGCTGAACATTTGCGAAGTCTGTTATGGGGGAGGCCACCCAAAAACGCTGCAAACCCACGACAAGTTACGCCGAGCGCAGGCTGCTGCTAAATCGCGCTGAGTATTCAGGTCTCATCCCGCCGCGACTGATCCCCTTGGTCTGCACTCTGCAGCTAGACCTTTTGCCAAAAGTAATTGCCGAAAAGGCCGAGCCTGTGGATGCCGAGTCCAAGGCGCAATGAGGGCGCGGATAAGCATCCGCAACCGAAGAGCAACGCCGGAATCGGTGTCCTCAGGCCGGCACTGTGAAATCCTTTCCGCTGAGCGGCACAAATCCAAAACCTGATCCGATTCCGTTTCGGTAAGGACTTTTGGCAAACGGTCTAATGTAAAATTGCGTAAATGATCAGCAGGTGGGCTGGGTAAAAGGTGTAGAATAGGTAGCGCAAGTCTCGCCCCCTTTGTCCGTTGTATCGGCTTAAGATAGGAAGTGCCAACAAGCAACCGAGGTTGATGAAGTTGATCAACTGGTAACTCGGATTTCCAGTATGGGCGCTGACGACGGCGAAAACCCCTGCATTTACCAGTAACAAGCCGCCTAGGGCTGCGGCCGTCCAGCCAAAGCGTCCGCGAGTGGCATGGAATACAAAGATCATTAAAATGCCAAGATGCCACCAATCCAAGGTGATATAAAAACCAGCGATACTGATAGCGAGCAGCAAAGCTGCCACAAGCCAGCGCGAGCGGATACGTTCCACTAGCCAGATCACACATAGCCCCACTAACAAATCAAAAAGTATATTGAGCCCGTGTGGAAAAACCATCCGATAGACCGGCTGGGCCAATACTGCAAAAATCAGCAAGCGTAACATGTAGCGACCGAGGTGGCGCGTATGATGGTAGCCCTCAACAAGGAGAAATGCGATAATGGGCATCGCTAAGCGACCGATCACACGCAGCCAGAGAGCTTCTGGGTAAATGAGCGCGCCGATGTGGTCTACAGCCATTGCGGTGATCGCTATCAGCTTGAGGTCAAATGCGTCAAAGCGCAGTCCAGTTTTCACAGGCATGCGTGACGCCTTGGGATCAAGCCGCGTCTTACGCTTCTTTTTTTTCATATTCAGCTGCCTGCGACCCTCGTGGTTATGTGAACCCTAGAGCAAATCAAAAATCAACAAATCGGCCCAGCTTCAGGCGCTTCTTTGCTATTACCCCAGCTCTTCCTCGATGAACTCGAGGACGAGATCGACGAGTTCGTCCATGCCGGCGGGGAGTTCTTCTTCGATCGTGGCGAGGTATTCGGATTCGGTTTCGCTGTAGTCTTCGCGGTCGGGGGTGCGGGTTTGGCACCAGCGGCTGGCGTTTAGGGGATCGACGATGGTTGAAGCGCCGATGAGATCAAAGGAACTGATGACGCGTTGGTGATCGATCGGGCTTTGCCAGAACTCGTGGAGGCAGTCTTGGCTCTCGAGAATGGTAACGGCTTCATAGACGTCCATGATGGCGCGTTCTTCACGGCTGAGGGGGCGCTCGGAAGCATCGCTCTCGAGTTGATCGATGAGCACTTCAACTTCGTCTGGCCATTCAATAGGTTCTTGGGAAAACATTCTGCGGGGTCTTAGAGTAGAGAAGTGGGCTTTGCCAAGAGAAACTGATGATAAAAAATGGAAGGATTCTTGGTTCTCTAACCCAATGATAGGGAGAGGTTTTTTCTTCACTGAAATTTAGAGCTTCAAGTTTCGTTGACTAGGATATCGACATGGGGGTTTGCATGATAAATCCTTGTGATGTTAAACGATGAAGAAGTGTCCATATTGTGCGGAAGAGATTCAGGAAGAGGCAGTGAAGTGCAGGTATTGTATGGAGTATCTCGATCAATCCCAGCGGCCAGTGCTTGCGATGGCTCATGCGGCGACAGCGACTGATGTTTCGTGGTATTGTAAGACGGGTATCATCATCCTGACTTTTTTGACTTTGCCGCCCCTCGCGCTGCCTCTTATCTGGCTTCATCCGAAGTTAAATATCATGTGGAAGATCGGGATCACGATCCTCATCGGATTGATGTGTTGGTGGATGTATCTGACTTTTCTAGCCGTAACCCAACAGTTCAATGAAGCGATGAAGATGCTGAATGGAATGCAAGTCTGATGCGTATAGAGAAAGCGATCCGCAGAGGAAGGTTACATAGAAGAAATGAATGTTCAGGTATGGCGGATGGATCGCTCTCCAGTTTTGCTAATATCGATTCACTGACTGTTTTTTTTGACAAAAAGGTGGTGGAGCGGCTATCTCCCTGCTGAATCAAATTCAACCCCATTCAATTATGAGCAACGCAACGACACAAAAGCATGTTTTCCAGGCAGAGATCCAACAACTGCTGGATTTGGTAGTGCACTCGCTTTACACGGATAAGGATATTTTCCTGCGCGAATTGATCTCGAATGCATCGGACTCGATGGAGAAGGTTCGCCATCTTGAAGGTACAGAAAAAAACTTCAAAGATGCGGGAGCAGAACTTCAAATCACTTTGGAAGCGAATAAAGATGCTGGCACGGTGACTTTGACTGACCGTGGAATAGGGATGACTCGTGAGGAGTTGATCGAAAACCTCGGCACGATCGCCCATTCCGGAACCAAAGCCTTTCTCGAACAACTCAAAGCAACCGGCGGGAGTCCATCGGGTTTAATCGGTCAGTTCGGCGTGGGTTTTTATTCTGCGTTCATGGTCGCAGATAAGGTGGAAGTTTTCAGCCGTTCTTGGAAAGAGGATGCAGAAAGCCTGCGCTGGGAAAGCGATGGCAAAACCGGTTACGAGATTGAGACGACGGATGAATTGCCACGCGGTGTGAAAATCGTGCTGCATCTAAGCGAAGCAAACAAAGAGTTCGCAGATGATTTCCGCATTAAGGGCCTTATCCAACGTTATAGTAACTTCGTTGGTTTTCCGATCTTGATCGATGACAAACGCATCAACGAAGTTGAGGCCTTGTGGTTGAAAAACAAATCCGAGGTCACGGATGAGGAATACAAAGCGTTCTATCAGTTCGCTTGCAAGGGCTTCGACGAGCCGAGCTATCGCCTGCATTTCAGCGCTGACGCACCGATCACGATTCATGCGCTCATCTTTACTCCTAGCGAGAATCCAGAGAAGTCGGGCTTCGGAAAAGTCGATGGCGGTGTGGCTTTGTATTGCAAAAAAGTGCTAATCGATCCCGAGCCGAAAGGCTTGTTGCCAGAATGGTTGCGGTTCGTGAAAGGCGTGGTCGATAGCGCAGATCTTCCCCTGAATATTTCCCGTGAAACCATGCAGGACAGCGCTTTGGTTAGAAAGCTAAACGGCGTGATTAGCAAGCGCATCATCAAGATGTTCGAAAAAGAAGCCGCGGCGGATCCAGCGAAATACCGCGATTTTTACAAGAAGTTCGAGCGCTTCTTCAAAGAGGGTATCGCCACCGATTTTTCTAACAAAGAGGCACTTGCTAAGTTGCTGCGCTTTGAAACTTCCATGACCGATGCCGGCGAAGTTTGCAGCCTGACCGATTACGTCGGGCGCATGAAAGATGGGCAGGAAAAAATCTATTACTTGATTGGCCAGAACCGCGAACAAATCGAGAGTGGTCCATACATTGAGGCGTTCAAAGCCCGTGGCTTGGAAGTCATCTATTTCATGGATGCGGTCGATGAATACGTGGTCGATTCGCTCGGCGAGTTCGACGGCAAGAAGTTGGCATCCGTGCGTCATGCCGGCGTGGAGCTCGATGATATGGATTCAGGTGAAGGCAGCCTCAGCGAAGAGCAGATCAACAGCCTGTGTGAGTTTTTAAAAACCGAGCTGGGAGATAAAGTCACCAAGGTTTCGAGTGGTAAGCGCTTGGTCGAAAGCCCAGTGATTGCCCTTGTTCCTGAGCACGGCATGAGCCCGCAAGTCCGCCAAATGATGAAGGCGATGGACGAGAATTTCAAAGACGAGGTAAAAATCGAACTCGAGATCAATCCCCGCCATGCGCTCATTAAGAAACTTTCCGAAACCCGTGAGTCACATCCCGAGGTCGCGAAATTGGTGGCAGCTCAGATGCTAGACAACGCGCTCATTTCCGCTGGGCTTCTCGACGATGCTCGTGAGATGATCCTGCGCATGAATGCGCTCATGGAAAAGGCCATGCAATAAGAGACATTGCCCATTGTGAATAACTTGTGAAGAGTCTGGGGTATATCCTCAGACTCTTTGTTTTTACTTACATTTAAACGATTGCTTGGGTTTGGGTCATCGTGAATTCTTCACAGTTATTCACAATGAGATGTGGGAAAATGGGGGCATGAGGGTTTGTAGTTTCTGGTTCCTGGTTCTTGGTTCTTGGTTCTTGGTTTGACTACGCTTTGCTCCGTCCAAGCGGTTAGGACTTTGTCATAAAGTGAAGGTTCGCTACCGCTTACTCGGGTTTGTAGTTTCTATTTCCTAGCTTCTCTAGATCTGAAGAAAATTTTACCGCCAAGTCGCTAAGGGCGCCTAGTAAGATGGATG
Source organism: Luteolibacter sp. (assembly GCA_044375585.1). Classification (GTDB taxonomy): domain Bacteria; phylum Verrucomicrobiota; class Verrucomicrobiia; order Verrucomicrobiales; family Akkermansiaceae; genus Luteolibacter. The sequence continues at coordinate 13,825 of JBILMI010000017.1, read as the reverse complement.
GTTAGATTTTGTATACTTAGCCTGTCGAAGAGTTAGATTTTTATTAAACTTGGCGCACTTGGCGACTTGGCGGTGAATACCTACGATTTTCCAGAGAGCTAGGGGCGAAAGTCACCAAAAAGGTGGACAGTATTTGGCTAAGAACGGTGTTTCAAAATGAAAATCCTCAGGCAGTCCCGATATGTCGGGGTAGGCGCCATATCTGCCCTAATTCGAGTGATTGACTCAAAATTTATAAGTGGTAATTTGGATGATTATTAATCCCATGTTCAGAATTTTCAGTCGAGCCACGCTAATCAGTTTCACTCTGGGGATAACTGCGCATGCGTTTAATGAGATCAAACCCAAGGACGATGCCGAGTATATCAAGAACTCGGCTTTGAAAATCGATACCTTGATTGCGAATTTTTACCGCCTCAAGAAACTGCCGGTTCCAGAGGTGACAGATGACGCGATGTTCATGCGTCGTTCGTTTTTAGCAACCATAGGTCGGATTCCGACAGCGGAAGAGGCATGGTCATTCATCGAGATGGAAGACGCCGATAAGCGGGCGGAGTTGGTGGATTATTTAATCAAATCGCGGGGCTATTCGAGTCACATGACGAACTGGGCGTTCGATTTACTGAGGCTTCGGGATTTCATACAGGGTGGCCAGGGAAATGGTGAGCCTTATCGTAACTGGATCCGTGAGGCGATGGATCAGAATATGCCATGGAATCAATTTGTGGATCAATTGATCAGCAGCACGGGCAATGGTTGGGATCCAAAGACGGCAGCGGTTGGCTATTATACAAGTGATCGCGGGATGCCATTGGATAATTTATCTAACACCATGCGGGTGTTTCTCGGCACGCGTATGGAATGCGCGCAATGCCATGACGATCCGTTCGGCGAGACAGAGCGGAAAGATTTTTATCATTTGGCGGCATTCACGCACGGGCAGGAACAATTGAATAAGTCGTTGATGAGTAACCTTTGGCGGGAGCTCCAAGCTAATCGAGAGTCGAGAGGAATTGAGTATCAAGTGGGTCAGTTATTCTGGGATACAATTTATGGAATGTCTCTAGATGGCGGTGGCGATGGTCGGATTACATTGCCGTCGGACTATCAGTATCGGGATGGAAAGCCTGGAGATATTTTGGGTGGTAAGACTCCATTTGGGAAATCGGTTAGAACATCGGATCGGAATGATGATGACAAGAGTCGGAAAAAATTATCTGAGTGGATAACGGAGAAAACGGGTCCTCAGTTTGCATCCGTGATCGCGGATCGGATGTGGAAACGCGTGATGGGTAAAGGAATTCATGAGCCTGTAGATGAGTATGTTGAGGCTTCTAAAACGGTTTATCCTGAATTGATGACCTATCTCTCTACCTTGATGGTCGAGCTCGATTATGATCTTCGAGCCTTTCAGAAGGTGCTTCTTTTAACAAAAACCTTTCAATTTGCGACCAATCCAAATCCATCGACCATAGCTGGTGGAGATGATTTTCACGGTAGAAAAATTGAGAGGCTTTCAGCGGAACAGATTTGGGATTCTTTGATCACGCTCTCAAACGGTGACCCAGATAAACTTCCAAGTCGGACTGTGGATCATCGGATTTATGTCGGTGGACGGCCGGTGTTGGTTGGTGAGATGGATATGGTCCAGCTTTCCAGTGAAGTGCTCGCCTTAAAAACCGAGGAGAGTGTTAGAAAGTATTACAAAGATTTTTTAGATCGCGTAAAAAAAGGCAGCGTCGCGAAGAAAAGTGATTCATCGATGATGATGACGGAAAACGTGCAAAAATATGGAGTGGATTCAGCGGTGAGGGCATCGGATTTACCATCGCCTGCGCCGCGAGAGCATTTTCTCTACTTGTTCGGAGCATCTGACCGTGAGGTTGTCGAGTCGGCCAGCAAGGATCCCAACGTGGGACAGATGCTTTCGCTCATGAATGGCTTCGTGCAGCGGCAACTGGTGAACAAGCCAGATGCGCATGTTTACAAGAGTCTCCAGAATGTGACGTCGACTCATGAGAAAATCCGGCGTTTGTATCTTGCGATCTTGAGTCGTCCTCCGACCACGCAGGAAATGGAATGGATGTTAGCCGAGGTCGAATCTGCTGGAGATCAAGCGTATCGGAACATTGTCGGTGCCTTGGTGATGTCATCTGAATTTGTTTTCCTTCAATAATTTTTAATTCTTAACCCAAACGATAAATGAATCACTCTGAGTTGAATCGCGCCGATGAGTTAACGCGCCGGCATTTCATGTTAAACGCGGCGCGGACGTATCTCGGTGTGCACCTTTTTCCTATGTTGGGAGCTTCGGTGGCGAGTGCGGCTCCTGCGGCGGTGGGTGCGGGGAACAAAGCGAAATATGTGATCTATCTTTATATGTCTGGCGGGATGAGTCACTTGGATACCTTTGATCCAAAGCCTAAGAAAAAAGCAGTGATGGGACCGACAGAAACGATCATGGGTAAGGCTGACCTTCAGATCAGTGGATATTTACCCAAGACCGCAGAGGTCACCGACAAGATGTGCATCATTAACTCGATGAGCTCCACCCAAGGTGCGCATGAGCAAGGAAGCTATATGATGCATCATAGCTACTCGCAGCGAGGAACCATACGCCATCCGGCTCTTGGCTCTTGGGTGTTGAAGCTTGCTGGGCCGATCCATCCTGAGCTCCCCGGGTTTATTGCGATCAACACGCCTCCCGCAGTGACGTCAGGTGGATTTTTCGGGGCGAAATTTTCGGCGGCCCCCATCGGCAGACCCGAGGAAGGCCTGCAGGATTCGAGGCGTCCTGAAAATGTGTCGGAAGGTGATTTTGAGCGGCGCTTATCGTTGGCGGATAAGCTCAATCAGCAGTTTCATTCGCGCTATCCGAATGCGGATGTGAAAGCCTATGAAGAGCTTTACCGTGATGCGATTTCGCTGATGAAGTCGTCTGATCTAGCGGCGTTTGATTTATCAAAAGAAACTAAAGCGACGCGTGATATGTATGGATCAGGAAATTTTGCCCAAGGTTGTTTGTTGGCGAGAAGATTGATTGAGAATGATGTGCGCTTCGTTGAAGTGCAATTGGGTGGTTGGGATACGCATTATGATAATTTTGCGGGAGTTGAAGGACGCTGTAAGGAATTTGACCAAGCCTACGCTGCCTTGTTAACGGATCTGGAGGCGCGAGGTAAACTTAAAGATACCTTGGTAGTGGTGGCGACGGAATTTGGTAGAACACCAGAAATCAAGAGCGAGCATAAAGATGGCCGCGATCATCATCCATCGGCATTCAGCTGCGTCTTGGCAGGTGGTGGGATCAAAGGCGGAGTGAAATATGGTCTAACCGATACGTCTGGCGATAAGGTGAAGAATGATTTGGTGACCGTCCAAGATTTCAATGCGACCATCGCCTATAGCTTGGGCTTGCCTCACGATTTGGTTTTGATGTCACCCACGAAGCGGCCTTTCAAAATAGCAGATCAAGGAAAACCGATTACGTCGATTTTTGGTTAGAAATCGCGGTGTTTTACGAAGGGTTGATCCTCCGAATCTTGCGGCTACCGTCAGGCTGATGCGTAAATTCTAGCCATTGGGTGTGCTCGGGGAAAAGCTCGGGGAATAGGTCCGCCCATTCGCAGATTACGACGGCTTCGTCATCTAGGTATTCATCCCAACCGAGATCAATGAGTTCATTAGCGGATGTTAACCGGTAGAAATCGAAGTGATAAGTGGGGCAAGAGCCTTCTGTGTAGGCATTGACGATGCTGAAAGTGGGGCTGGTAACGGCGGTTTTAGGTTGGTGATGTTTTAAAAAACCCTTGGTCCAATGGGTTTTGCCGCTACCTAAATTTCCAACCAATGCAAATACATCTCCAGGTTTTGCTTGAGCGGCAAACTCTGCACCAAGATCTATCATTCCCTCTGGTGAGGATGCAGTGAAATCTGAGTTCATGGCGTTTTGGTATGTTTCGTTAATACGGCTCGCACGTCTCCGATGTAGACAGATGCACGCAGCTCCAGAGGAATCCGATCGGTATCATCAGAAAGCCAGAGTGTGACTGGCTTCTTGAGTTTTTTATAAGCGACCAGTTCGTTGGTCTTTGAGTTAATTTTTCGTAGTGCAAAGCTCAGGCGGATAGCGTCTCTGCCTTCGTGCATTTCTTTCGCTTCGACACTTACTTTAAGGAGGTAGGCGCTCTTGAAAGGAAGGATCAGCATCGTGTGAGTGTCTCCGACATCGAGCTTTTGGCTTCTGATAAAAAGAATAGTAGAGAATAAGTCTCGGACATCTGGCTGACTGAAGGTTTTTGTTAGAGTGGTTTTTTTTGAGGTATCAAATTTGGTTGTGATCTCTTCAATCTCGACCTTAGCGGGACTATATTGATTCGTGGTGATAACTTTTTCTTTCGAATCCGTTTCGGTGGATTTGAAGTATAGAGATTCCAAGGTCGTGGGGTTGATTTCCGACCAATAGGCGTGGTTGTAGGGAAAAAGTTTTTTTGCGAATCCCTGGCTGTATCCGGTAGATTTAACAACGAGACTTCCGGGTTTGCTGACATTTTTTGGGGCGATCTCGATATCGAGGTAGCCGGCTTGGACGATTCCTTTCCAGCTAAGCGAAAACTCTAACTTGCAGCTTTCCATAGCTGAGTGCGTTACCGCTGTTGGTGAAGTGATTTCCTTGGTCCATTCTGGAGTTGCTTGCAGCATGACCGAAGTCAGGACGAGAAGGAAAATAACTCGGAGAGGAGATGAGCAGTTCATCGAAGTGGTCTTACGCGCTAAATCCATAATTGTGTGTGAATGAACTAATCCACAGTGACCATATCCTGCTCCAACCAAAGCGGTCAGCAAAGCTCCGGAGATAACAGGTTGATTGGAGTTCATGGTTTTTCCGGTTGAGGGGTATTTCAAACAGGAATTGCAGGCGTTGGCAAGGATGCAAGAAACCGATGTCGTTGGGAAACGTCGGCCCGGTTAGCTTGAGGAGTTAAAATAGGTGGAGTGACCTCGAATGTGATAAACGTTTCGGACTCGATTAGTAATTTACGTTAGGTTGCATCAATCGCTTTCTGAATTTTCGCTGCATTTGGTTTGGATTCTGGCTTTGATTAAGCGCTGGCACGACTTGTTAGATCTTGAACCATATCTGCACGGATCATTCACGCGCCTACAACTTACAAACGGTGAATGACTAGGCTGTTTTTTTGTGAAAAATGACCTTTCCCACGCGACCTGGCTGTTCCAAGTGTGCCAGAGCTTGAGAAAAATCGGCTAAGTCAAAAGTGCTGTTGACCGTTTGGATGAGTTTGCCGGAGCTGACGAGCTCAGCGAGCATCGCGTATGTTTGGTTTAAGGTGGTAGAAACTGAGTTGTTGATCCAATGGGTGAGCCAAAGACCGCGCAGGCGGATATCATTGAAGATTAAGGGGCCGTTGGGAACGGTTAAGGGTTTTTTTGCCATTGCACCATAGGTGATGTGAGTTCCGCTCGGGCCGAGCAGCTTCATGATACGAAGTGCACTATCGCCGCCGACTGCGTTAAAAGCAAGCTTGGCACGATCTTTACCGAGTGCCTCCAGAGCTTCCGCGTATCCTGCCGGCGAGTCTTCAAAAACCTGAGTGGCTCCGAGGTTTTTTAGTTCTTGGATCAGCGAGCTGTTTCTCAAAAAGCAAAGAGTCCGAATCCCCAAGTGTTTGGCGAGCTGAATGGTGCACTGACCGACCCCCGAATTTGCCGCATTGAGGGTGACCCAATCTCCGGCTTGCAGCGATTCGAAATGAGTTAACAAAAGGAAAGCGGTTGCTGGATTAACCTTCAACATCGCGGCTTGTAGCGGATCGATTCCGCTTGGAAGCCGAATCAGATTTTGCTCATGAGCCATGGCATGATCTGCCCAACCACCGATTCTGGAAATGGGGATGACTGAGTCGCCCGGGGAAAATTGTTTAGATTGGCTTTCAAGGATCGTCGCGACGCATTCGATGCCGGCGGTGGCGGGTAATTCAGGTTTCACCCCGTATGTCCCCTCAATGAAATTCAGATCGGCGGGATTGATGGGCGAGGCTTGGATTTCAAGCAGGACTTCCCCGCTTTTCAGAGGCGGTAAGGTGAATGCCTCAAGATTCAATACGGAGCTCGGGACTCCGTATTGGCTGAAGACTAGATGCCGACTTTTCATGATTCGTTTATGGATTGTTCTTGGCTGGGCGGGAAAGAACCGTTACTTCGAAGCCGTTATGACACGTTCTTCCATTGAGCTTTCGATTAAAGTTTTCCTAGTTTGCTTAATCGCGGTGTTTATTTTCACTGTGGTGAAAGTGTTGGGAATGATTTCCTGAAATCGCACCACCATTTTAAAGTAAGTTTTTTGGCAAAAGATCAGATAATTTTTTGATCGCGTCGGCCTGATGACGATTTGCAATAAGTAACGCGTCATGGGTTTTAACGATGATCAAATCATCGACTCCTAGCAGAGCGATGTGGGTTCCGTCAGTCGCGTTGAAGACGATGTTATTTTCCGAATCGATTTGAGAAATACTCTGATTGGTACGGTTGTTTTCACCTTCTTCTTGGAGGTATTTCGCGATCGAGACCCATGAGCCGACATCGTCCCAATCGAAGGTGGCTTCAATATTGAGCACGCGATCGGCTTTTTCCATGAGGGCGTAGTCGATCGATACGGGAGTGAGTTTCGGGAACCGAGCTTCGATGGTTGCGAGGACGTCTTTGGACTCTCTCAGTTCTGAAATGAATTCGGCTAGCTCGGGTGTGTGCGCTGCGAGTTGCTTGATAACGGTCGCAAGGGACCAAACAAACATGCCAGCATTCCAAGAAAAGCCGCCGGCATTGAGGAATTCTTCGGCGAGCTCGGTGTTGGGTTTCTCGCGAAAGCGTTTCACTTCAAAAGGTGTATGTTGAAATTCCGTGCCAGCAATCGATGCGCGCTCGCCGCGTTCAATGTAACCGTATGACGGGCAGGGCCAAGTGGGCTTGATGCCGATGGTAACCAATCCATCCGAATGTTCCGCGCAATTTAGTGCGTCTTTCATCACCGATAGATAAGCATGATGATCTTTGATCAGTTGATCAGATGGTAAAACCATCATAACTGCATCGGGATTGCGCGCGGCGATCAGTCCAATCCCAAGCGCGACGGCGGGGGCGGTATCTCGCTTTGCGGGCTCGGCGAAAATGTTTTCAGCCGGAAGCATGGTGGCAATTTTACGCACGAAATCGACCTGCAGCGAGTTAGTTAAGATCAAAATATTTTCAACCGGAACTAGACCAGCGAGTCGGTTGATCGTTTCCTCTAGTAGGGTTCCATTTCCAAAAAGATCGAGGAGTTGCTTAGGCTTGTCATTGCGGCTGAGGGGCCAGAAGCGCGTTCCAGAACCGCCAGCGAGGATTAGAGCGTAAGTGTTTTCAGGAGATGGCATGCACTTGGGGTGATAGCCGATATTGGGAATTCGGGGAATCACAATATCTTTTATGGCAGAATGATTTTCTTGAGTTGTCGGAACGGATTCAAGCGGTTAGTCTCAGGCTATGTCAGATCAGCACATAGACGCCACACCGGTATGGGTAGAAGGTAGCACCTTGGCAGCCCCTGTGATTCTTGGAGCCGCAGCAGGCCTCTTGATAGGCGATATGATGCATAGCAATGCGAGACGCGGTGTTGGCATCAGCCTCGGAATCGTTGGAATTTTAGCCTTTCTACCGATTGTCGTCGACGGTGTGTCAGGCCTGATCACTGGTCCTCGGAGCAAATTCGGGGTGAATCGTAAAATTCAGAAAATCCGCGATATCGGGATTGGTTCGCCCTCACAAGACGATGTTGATGAGGTTTTACGGGAGCAAGGTGTCATTTAAGTAGGAAAACTAGGTAATTTTGCCGATAAATATTCCGTGAAATTCGGAATAAATCAGCGTCGGTATCGCTCTTATAGGTAGAAAACAAAAATTATCCTTATGGCCTACGAATCCGACTCCAGTTTAAAACTCTATCTTCGGGAGATTTCAAAAACTCCTTTGCTTTCGGTTGAAGAAGAAATCCAGCTTGCCGAGCGCATCAAAAATGGAGACCCCGAAGCCCGCGCGCACATGATTCGTGCGAACCTGCGCTTGGTGGTTAAAATTGCTCAGGACTATTCCAATTACGGCCTACCCGTCACCGATCTTATTTCCGAGGGAAACATCGGCCTGATGAAGGCGGTTGAACGTTTCGATCCCGAAAAAGGAGGTAAACTCTCGACTTACGCAGCTTGGTGGATCAAACAATCGATCAAACGCGCTTTAGCCAATCAGTCAAAAACCATCCGCCTGCCGGTTCACATGGTAGATAAGATCGCAAAGATGCGCCGTATTTCATCGCTTCTCGCAGAAGCCTTGGGTCGCGAACCGACGGATGAAGAGTTAGCGGATGAAGTGGGTCTTCCACGCCGTAAGCTTGCGATGTTGAGACAAGCGTCTCACCGCCCCGCCTCACTCGACGCTCCAATCAATGAAGGTGAAGCCACTGAATATGGAGAAGTGATCAGCGATGAGCGCGCTGAAAATCCACTCGACATGCTTTCCGATAAAAATATGCACGGCGAAATCGATGGGCTTCTCTCAATGCTCGACGAGCGTGAGCGCCGCATCATTGATGAGCGTTTCGGATTAAATGGTAAAAAGCCTCTGACTTTGGAAGAAGTCGGTCGCGAATTCGGTGTGACACGTGAGCGTATCCGCCAGCTTCAAAATTCAGCTCTTGCTAAAATGCGCCGTGCGTTGAGCAAAAAAGAGAAGCCATTGCCTAAACCCGTTAGTGGGTTCGCATAGTGGGTTCGCATAAGGTTTTACAAATCTAACCATATCTAAAACCGCTGAATAAATCATTCAGCGGTTTTTGTTTTTAGAGCCCTGTTTTTTCAATCAGCGCACGCAACTGTTGCTGAAATTCAATGATGTCCTCACGTGATGGCTGGTAACCGTTGGTGGTGAAATCTAGAGTTGGGCGTCCTGTTTGATCAAGGCTCCAGACGCCAAGCTCGCCATCGCTAAACGTAACTTTTCCGCTGACCACACTGCCAGGAAGAGGAAGCGCATCCATGGTGACGTAGGTGGTTCCATCGGCAGGAAATGCGGTTTCAGTGATTTCTGGAATCGGCTCTGGTTCTTTTTCTATTAGTAGTTCAATGCCAAGATCGAGAATGAGAAAGCGTGTGTCCATGTAAGTTGGAGAATGATCCATCTCTTCCCTGATACGTCGTTGGATTTCGGGGAGCTGTGCGCCCTCAGATGCCCATGCCTTGATCTCTGAAATTTGCTCTGCCGTGAGCTGTTTGGAACTGAACATGGCGTAATTCTGATGATTACCCGAAACTTTCCCAGAACAATAGCAGGAACCTTGAATTAGAGTTTTCATAAGGATTCCTCTTGGCAAATTGACGGGCACGGCAAAGCATCAATTCATGTCAACGACTGCTTATCTTAAGGAAATGTTCGATCTCACTGGAAAAACTGCCGTCGTGATCGGTGGCACAGGTGAACTCTGCGGAACGATGGCTGTTGGTCTCGCTCGTGCTGGTGCTACAGTAGTTCTTGGTGGTCGCATTAAAGAAAAGGCGGAGAAGCGACTCGCTGAAATCGAATCACACGGCGGAAAAGGATATTTCGTGCCAGTCGATGTCACATCCCGCCAATCGTTGCACGATATGTTAGATACGGTGTTGGAAAAATCAGGTGGCGTGGATATCTTGGTCAATGGTGCTGGCACCAACTCACCGACGCCGTTTTTGGAAATATCCGAAGAAGAATATTCACGCATCATTGACACCAACCTCACCGCGATCTTCCGCGCCTGCCAAGTGTTCGGTCAGTATTTCGTCGATGAAATGAGACCTGCTTCCATCATCAACCTCGGTTCGATTTCCGGTCTGAATCCACTCTCCCGCGTGTTCACCTATTCCGCTTCTAAAGCAGCTGTTCACAACCTAACCCGTAACCTTGCTCGCGAGTGGGCGGACAAAGATATCCGCGTCAACACGCTTGTCCCAGGTTTCTTCCCAGCAGAGCAAAACCGCAAGGTGCTCGATGAATCCCGTGTGTTAGATATTCTGCGTCACACGCCGTCTTCACGCTTTGGAAATGCAGAAGAACTCATCGGCGCAACGCTCTTGCTCGCCTCCCCGAAAGCATCCTCCTTCATCACCGGCATGGAAATGATCGTCGACGGCGGCTTCCAAGCGATGAGTATTTGATGGAGAGTCTACCGGAGATCCGCCCTGAGGGCGGCTTATCTAAGACAGGAACCGCGATTTCCAATCGCGACTGCAACGACTGCGTTAGTCCACGATATTTCGCTTAAGAGGTCGCGATTGAAATTGCCGACATAATGGTGGAAAAATGGTCGGCCATCTCTGCTGCGCTTCGATTCACGGTTCCTTACTTCTTGTGTGATCATTCATCACGGTAAATGCCTTTCAAAATCCATGCTTTGATGAAGAACACGCACGACCTCTATGTTATCGCTGATCACGCGATAAAAGATCACATGACTCCCGACTTTAAAAACCCGATATTCTTGTCGGATTGCATCACAGGATCGACCTAAATGAGGATGAATAGTGAGATCGATAAAGCCAACATTCAGCAATCGCAAGTAACGCTCCGCTTGATCTTCGTCCTACATCTGGACTGTGTAATCCCAGATCTCTTCGAGATCGGAAACCGCTTTGGGGCGGAGATGAAAATCAGCCATGTGCCCGTTTTTTCTGGTCGTTGATGAATCGATCAATATCAAAGGAAACAGCTTTGCCGCTTTTCTCACCTTCGACCAGCGCGGATCGTAAAGCGGCCATTTTGGTTTCCTGATCTTGAAGCAGTCGCAAGCCCGCGCGAATGACCTCGCTTGCCGAACCGTATCGACCTGCGTCGACTTGCTCGCTTACAAAACCTGCGATTTCATCGCCCAGTTCTACACTCGTGTTTTTGGCCATGGCTAATTTGATTTACCAATAGTTACCAATATTTGGCAACTATTGTCAAATGTTTGATCGAAGGGATTGGGAGGAATTTACGGCACCCGCGGAAATTTAGAGAAATCCGGCTGGCGTTTTTCAAGGAATGCTTCTTTCCCTTCTCTGCCCTCTTCGGACATGTAGTAGAGGAGGGTCGCATTGCCAGCTAAATCTAACAGTCCCATCTGTCCATCGCAGTCTGCGTTGAGAGCTGATTTCAAACAGCGTAGGGCAAGAGGTGAGTGAGCAAGCATTTCGCGGCACCATTTCACGGTCTCGGTTTCGAGTTCTGCGAGTGGCACGACGGTGTTGACCAATCCCATGTCGAGGGCTTGTTGGGCGTCGTATTGGCGGCATAGATACCAAATTTCCCGTGCCTTTTTCTGTCCGACGATGCGGGCGAGGTAACTTGAGCCGAGTCCGCCATCGAAGCTTCCAACTTTCGGGCCAGTCTGGCCGAAGCGGGCGTTATCTGCGGCGATGGTGAGATCGCAAACGATGTGTAGGACATGCCCCCCACCGATGGCATAGCCAGCGACCATTGCTACGACTGGCTTAGGCAATGAGCGAATTTTTTTCTGAAGGTCTAACACATTAAGGCGCGGGATACCATCGCCACCGATGTAGCCCGCGTGGCCGCGAACGCGTTGATCGCCACCAGAACAGAAAGCGAGGTCGCCCTCACCGGTGAGAATGATCACGCCAACCTGTGGATCATCGTGAGCCATATCGAAGGCACGGAGCATTTCCGTAACGGTTTGAGGACGGAATGCATTACGCACTTCGGGACGGTTAATCGTCACTTTGGCAATCGCACCGTCTTCGCTGGTCTCGTAACGGATGTCTTCGAAATCAAATTTGGAAATCCACATGGAGTGGAAAATGAAGCAGCAAACGCTTCGCCGCAATCAAAACAAGCTCTCAGAGAAAATCTCTACCTCGGTGAAGGGTAGGCCTGCGAGGATGCCGTAGGCGTCGTTTCGGTAGAGTCTGGCTCGCATGCTGGCGGGGCTAGACATTCCACAGAGAAAACGAGCGAGCTGGCGTGGCGTTCCAAGAGCGGCATGTTTTTCCTCGAGCAATGCTTGGATTTGCGTGTGTTCAGACTGGGTGATCTTGCGTGGCTTGGGGCGTTTAAGCTTCACCGGAGCGATTCCACGACAGCGATCGCAGTGACCGCACAGCTCGTTCATATTCTCGCCGAAGTGGGTGAGCAGAGCTTGGTTGAGGCATCGTTTTCCATTCGCGAGAGCTAAAACTTGGCCGAGCCGAGAGAGCTCGCGGGTTTCGCGTTCTTGAAGTTTCACCGCCATCTCTGCGGAAATCAATTTCGGATCGGCATCCGTTTTTTTCAATCGATAGGCCTGCCTCCACCCGGATTTTTTCAGTGCAATATCACCTCCGGTTTCGAGTTCGGAAATAAGTTCGCGCAGTTTGTCAGAAGAAATTCCAAGTTCTGGTGCGACATCGGGGATTTTGATCGAAAGCCATTTCCATTCAGCATCCAGAGTGGAGAAGATGTGTTCGAGGTGTTTGCGTTCCTTGGGTTTTCGTCCCGATAACAGCGACTTCAAAGGACGCAATAATTTCACGCGGTAGGTATCAAAGCTTTTCCCGCCAACTTCTAGAGCCCCGTCCATTTCTAGATAGGTGAAAAGGGTTTCGATCACAGTTTGGCGGATGTCGCAGGTGGTTGCGAGTTCGTAAATTGAGACATCGAATGCTTCGCCCAAACGCAGCACGCGCTCTAAGAGATTCCGCACCGCGCGTTCGCTGGGGATATCGGAGAAGATGAAATTTTCGAGCACGGTTTGATCTTCTGCGCAGGCGAGCAGATCGCAGATCGCGGGTTGTCCATCGCGTCCAGCGCGGCCGATTTCTTGGGTGTAGCCTTCAAGGCTTTTGGGGAGGTTGTAATGAAACACCGCACGAATATTGGATTTATCAACGCCCATCCCGAAGGCAATGGTCGCGACCACGATCTCGATTTCTCCAGCCATGAATTCCTCTTGGATTTCCCTGCGCAGCTCGGATCGGAGTCCTGCGTGGTATGCGCGAGCATGGTGTTTGTTTTTCGCGAGAAACGTCGCGATCTCCTCCGCGGTTTCTTGGCGCGTGACGTAAATGATCGCTGGACGAGAGCAGCGCTGAAGTTTTTCTAACAGAATTTCTTTTCTTTGATCCGCATTGCAGGGGCTGATGCGGAGATCGAGGTTGTTGCGATGAAAGCTCAGCTTCACCACATCGTTTTTAGCGATTCGGAACTGTCGCCGAATATCAGCCTCTACCTTCAAGGTGGCGGTGGCGGTGAGCGCCAGAACCCTAGGAACTCGCAACTTACGACAGATCGCTGCGAGCTTGAGGTAGTCAGGTCGGAAATTATGGCCCCACTCAGAAATGCAATGAGCCTCATCAACCGCGATTAACGAAATTTTTATGCCTTTGAGTTGTTTCTGGAATTCTGTGTTCCCTAGTTTTTCGGGGGATACATAAAGTAATTTCAACTCGCCTCGTTTGAGTTTTGAGACGGTTTCAATATATTCCTCAGCGCTGAGCGTTGAGTCCAGTCTCGCTGCGGCCACGTCTTTTGCGACTAACCCATCGACCTGATCTTTCATCAGCGCAAGCAATGGCGAGATGATCAAAGCCGTTCCTTCCAGGATCACGGCAGGCAGCTGGTAGCAAAGAGATTTTCCGCCACCAGTTGGAAAAATGGCTAGTGCTGAGCGACCCGCCATAAGGGTTTCGACCACTTCAGATTGTCCAGCTCGTAACTGGTCGAATCCAAAAACTCTTTTTAGCACTTCCTTCACTTGCTCCTTGATACGCTG
>JBILMI010000016.1:0-23416 GCA_044375585.1 Luteolibacter sp. | reverse complement strand
GTAAAAGAAGGGGGCAAATAGCACGCCGAAGAACGTTACTGCGATCATCCCGAAGAAGACAACCGTGCCGAGGGCTTGTCGCATTTCTGCGCCGGGGCCTGATGCGATGACTAAGGGGATAACACCAAGAATGAACGCCAAGGATGTCATCATGATGGGACGTAAACGAAGTCTAGCTGCTTCCGTAGCAGCTTCGAATCGGTCTCTGCCCTCATCTTCGAGTTGGCGTGCGAATTCTACGATCAAGATCGCATTTTTCGAAGCGAGTGCGATGAGAACGACGAGTCCGATTTGGGATAGAATGTTGTTATCCATGCCGCGGAAATAGATTCCCCAAATAGCACCGGCAAGGCAGAGAGGGACGGTGAGAACAACCGCCAGTGGCAGTCCCCAGCTCTCGTATTGAGCTGTGAGCAGGAGGAAAACGAAGAGTACAGCGATGATGAAAATCATTAACGCTGATCCGTTGTTCTCAGTTTCTTGAAAAGCAATTTCTGTCCATTCGTAGCTAATGCCAGGCGGCAAAACTTTTTCTGCAAGTTGCTCCATTTTGGCAATCGCTTGGCCGCTGCTAAAACCAGGCGCAGCGGCTCCAATGAGATCAGCTGATGGATAGAGATTGTGACGAACCACACGATCTGGGCCAGTGGTTTGGCGAAGCTCCATCAAAGAACCCAATGGCACCATTTCGCCGGAGCTATTTCGGGTTTTCAGTTTGGCGATGTCCTCTGCGTTATCCCGGAATGAACTATCGGCCTGAGCGGTGACGCGGTAGGTGCGTCCATAAAGGTTGAGTTCATTAACAAATGAGGAACCGAGATAGATTTCCAATGTCTGGAACACGTTTTGAAGAGGGACTCCGAGCATCAGGGCTTTCTCACGATTGATGTCCGCGTAATATTGAGGACCAGCTGAAGTGAAGGGAGTAAAGGCTTGAGAAATTTCTGGTTCGTTAGATGTCGCACTAGCGAGGTCCCATGTTGCCTTTTCTAGAGCTCTGTAACCAAGGTCTGCACGATCTTGAACTTGCATTTTAAAACCGCCACCGGTGCCAATTCCGCTAACAGCGGGAGGTGGAATGACGATACCGAAAGCATCGACTTTGTTGACAGCTTGAGTCAGTCGTTCATACATGACCGCTCCTGATTCACGTTCTCCGAACGGCTTGAAGATGGGGAAAAGCACGATGGAGTTCGTCGAATTAGAGAAAGTCGCTCCGTTGAATCCTGTGAAAGCGACGAGATCTTCAACACCATCGACTTCCGAGACGAGCTTCATGAGTGTCTGGACGACTTCGTCGGTTCGTTCTAGAGAAGCTCCGGTCGGTAGTTGAGCTGCGACGATTGCGTAACCTTGGTCTTGAGGAGGAATGAACCCACCGGGGACCCATTTAAAACCAAGCCCTGCGATAGCGATGAGCCCGCCGTAAAGTAAAAGCATGATAAAGCCGAGCCTCAGGCTGCGACGGACAATAGCAGTGTAGCCACGATTCGTAGAATCAAAGGCACGGTTGAAAAATTTAAAGAACCAGCCGAATAGGAAATGGATTCCACGACTCAGCACATCTTGCTTTTCTGATTGTTTTCTCAGAAGCAATGCCCCGAGTGCTGGGCTGAGCGTTAAAGAGACTAAACTGGAAATGACAGTGGATGTTGCGATGGTGAGCGCGAACTGTCTGTAAAACTGGCCGGAGATTCCCGAAAGGAATGCAGTGGGAATGAATACAGCAAGAAGCACCAAAGTTGTTGCAAAGATCGCGCCGCTGACTTCCTTCATCGAACGTCGGGTCGCCTCTCGGGGAGATAGACCGCTTTCCAGATTTCGTTCGATGTTTTCCACCACCACGATCGCGTCATCGACCACAATACCGATGGCAAGCACGAGCCCGAAGAGAGTGAGGTTATTGATCGAGTAGCCGAACACTTGCATCACTGCGAAGGTGCCGATCAATGAAACTGGAATCGCCAGAACAGGGATCAATGCAGCTCTCCATGATTGAAGGAAAATAATCATCACTAACACAACTAGAAGGATTGCTTCTAACAATGAATGCTTCACTGCTTCT
Organism: Luteolibacter sp.; assembly: GCA_044375585.1. Classification (GTDB taxonomy): domain Bacteria; phylum Verrucomicrobiota; class Verrucomicrobiia; order Verrucomicrobiales; family Akkermansiaceae; genus Luteolibacter. The sequence goes on along the minus strand of JBILMI010000016.1, from coordinate 21,351 downwards.
ACTGATTTATCGATGAACTGGGTAGGATCATAGACGATTGAGTAATCGAGGCCTTTAGGAAAATCTTTCTTAACTTCATCCATCGTTTCGCGGATGGCGGCAGAAGTTTCCAGAGCGTTCGAACCGGGTCTTTGGAATATTGGAAGGGCGACGGTCGGGTCACCGTTAAGGTAAGTATTGACGTCGTAGTCGAGTGCTCCAAGTTCCACCCGTGCCACATCGGAGAGTCGAACCAGACGACTGTTTTCACCGGTTTTCACAACAATTTTTTCGAACTCTTCTTTTGCGGTCAAACGTCCCTGTACGGTGACGTTAATTTGAAAGGGAGCTTTTTGATTTAGGGGCTCTTTCCCAATCGTTCCCGCAGCGATTTGAACGTTCTGAGCACGCAGCGCGGCAACGACTTCTTCGGCAGAAATCTTGTAGAAGTCCATGCGCTCAGGATTCATCCAGATACGCATCGAGTATTCACGGGCACCGAAAAGCATGACATCACCCACGCCATCAATGCGTCGTAATTTTTCACGGACTTGCAGGAGGGCGTAGTTAGAAATGTAACCGAGATCGAAGGTTTTATCTTTGGAAAACATCTGCACCACCAGCAAGATGTCAGGAGACGATTTCTGAACAGTGATGCCAATTCGTCGGACAGATTCAGGTAGTCGTGGTTCGGCAATTGCGACACGGTTCTGAACCAGCACCTGTGCTTTATCGAGATCGGTGCCGAGTTTAAAGCTAACTGTGAGACGATAACCTCCATCGGCCGTGCTCTGTGAGTTCATGTAGAGCATGTTCTCGATGCCGTTGACCTCTTGCTCGATCGGTGCAGCAAGGGTTTTAGCGATGGTATCGGGAGTCGCTCCAGGATAATTGGTCGAAACCACAACCGTTGGCGGAGCAACTTCAGGAAACTGAGCAACTGGTAGAGTGAAGTAGGATATTGATCCGATAAAAATAATCAGGATCGAGATCACCGTCGCGAATCTTGGGCGATCGATGAAAAAGTAAGAAAAGTTTTTCATTTTAAAAAAGAGTTAAGGTCATTTCGAGGAGATGACCGATGGTGTCATCGAAACGACCGTGGGAGAGATTGGTGCGCCTGGGCGGAGAAGTTGAATTCCTGAGACGGCGATTTTATCATCGGGATTGAGTCCGGAAATGACCACGCGTAAGTCGCCATCCAAAGTTCCGACTTCAATGAATCGGCGCTCGAGGGTATTGTCTTTATTTAAGACCCATGCCACGCGCTTGTCTTGGTCGAATCCAAGCGCGGCATCCCGAACGAGTAGGCGTTCTTTTGGTTTGCCGATTGGTATCCGAACTCTAGCGAATAAACCTGGAGTGAGAAATTCATTCTCGTTTTTCACCAAGGCACGGATCTGAAGTGTCGCGGTGTCTCGGTCGAGTTGATTGTCGGTGAAATCAATGATGCCTTTGAATTCAAATTGATCGCGATCCGAAATAGCGATTTCGACTTCCGACTGCTTACCTTCTCTACCACCTATTTCGCCTTTGAGAAACATCCGCGTAAATTCGAGAACCCGTCGTTCATCGACTTCGAAATTACAATAAATCGGATTGTGGGGGACAATGCTAGTGAGCAGTGTTGCGTTGGCGTTTCCACCGCTGATGAAGTTTCCGACTGTGACATTGAAACGACCCGCGATGCCAGAGATCGGAGCATGGATATCAGCAAATTCACGATCTAGCTTTGCGGCACGCAGGCCTGCATCAGCGACGAGGAGGTCGGCTTCCGCTTGGGCAAGTTCACTCTGACGAGTGTCGAACTCTTCTTGAGAAATAGCTTTTTGTTTTATCAAGTTATTGGCTCGTTCAAGGCTGCTTTTTGCAAGCGCGAGTTTGGCCTGGGCTTGTTTCTGCATGGCTTCTGCGCGTGCTCGTGACGCATCGAAAACTCGTGGATCGATCCGGAACATGAGGTCGCCTTTTTTAACTTTCTGACCTTCGGTGAAATTCACGGATTCGAGATAGCCGCTGACTCTGGCTTGAAGCGCAACCTCTTCAATTGGTGTGAAGCGACCTGTATAGATTTCTTTGAGGGTAATCGTTTTTAGTTCAGGGCTAGCAACGCTAACAGGCATTGGAGGAGGTGAGCCGCCAGCTTGTTTGTCGGATTTACACTGTGTTAAAAGTAACAGTGCGAAAGAAATGAGGAGTTGTTTCATGATGATCGATGTTGGGTAGGTAAAAATTATTTTGAAAAGCCACCGCCTAAGGCCTGTATGAGTTGTATTGTGGCAGCGAAAGATCGGTTTCTTGCCTGAACTTCGCTGCGTTGTGCATTAAGCATTTCACGTTGGCTGTCGATGACTTCGAGGTAGCTTGAAACTCCTTCCCGATATCTTGCATCGGATAAGTCTAGAGCTTTCTTGGATGCTGCTACGCTTTCTTGTTGTGCGGTGATTTCGTTGATTGCAGCGGTGCGTGCAGCAAGTGCGTTTTCAACATCTGCAAAGGCACCTAAAACGGTCTGCTGGTAATTGGCGAGTGCCTCTTCGTGTTGAGCTTTAGCGAGTGCGACATCTGCTTTACGGCGTAGTCCTTGAAAGAGCGGCAGATCGACATTTGGGCCGATGGAAAATTTGCTGCTGGAATAACTAAGGAAGTTAGAAGAATTGATGGATGAATAACCGCCACTACCGATTAGGGAAATTTTAGGATAGAAAGCCGCCTCTTTGATTCCGATTTCGGCTGAGCTTGCAGCGAGCATTCGCTCTGCAATAAAGACATCGGGACGCCTGCCAAGAAGTTCGACAGGAGTTCCAGCGGATACAGCTGGTGCTTTGCTGTTGATGGCTTGTTGGGGAATTGAAAAGTTCGATGCATTTTTTCCAATAAGGATCGCGATGGCGTTTTCCAGATTCGCACGTGGTCCTTGAAGACTCACTAACTGCGCCTGAGCGCTGGCGAGTTGTGCTTCGGCACGAGCCACATCTAATTCACTGGATTTTCCGGCATTAGAAAGATCGCTGGCAAGCTTCAGGGATTCTTTACGAGTCTTTAGTGTTTCTTGTAAAACCTCAGCTTCGCTGTCGATAAAACGTAGCGCGAAGTAGCTCTTTGCAAGCTGTGCTTGCAGAGAGAGCTTCACTTGATCGACTGATATTTCTGCAGCTGTTGCGTTGGCTTTTCCGGCTTCGACGATACGCCGCACTCGGCCCCAGAGATCGATTTCATATCCGAGCGTCATCGAGACATTGTATTCGTTGTGATAGGTCTGCATTGCGCCACCACCGTTACTGTTTTCTGATTTGCGTTCACGAGTTGCCGAGCCACCACTGGAAACGTTTGGGTAGAGTTGTGAGCGATCAATGCCAAGAGCGGCGTAGGCTTGATTGCGACGACCTTCCGCGGCGCGGAGATCGAAGTTTCCTTTTTCAAGGTCAGCCATCAAAGAGTTGAGCTTTGTATCGCCGAACTCACGCCACCAGTTTTTACTCACGCGTGACGCGTATGTGGAGGATGAGGTTTTATACTGCTTAGCGGATTCCATTTCAGGAACCGAATGTTCAGGGCCGACCATTTTGCAGGAACCGAGAAGTATGATGAGAGCTGTGGCAGAACTGATGTGAGAAATGAAGTGAAGTTTCAAAATGCAGAATGAGTGAAAGTTTCAAGCCTGGTAGGGTCATTTCGACGAAATGACTGATGGATTGACGTGTAAGATGGTGGTCATTTTGTCAAAACGACCCTTGTGTATTAAAACGTGCTATTCTTGTGGAGTAAGAGTGGTGGTGGAGTTCGTATGACCCTTGAACGCCTACCGAATGTTCGGATGGTAGTTTGAACACTCCACCGTCTTCCCCCGTCCAGATCGTGTAGTTGCCACGACAAGATAATGCCTCCGAGTTCGCACACAAGGCAGATTTCTATCGAAAGGGGGATTCCGTCATCGAAAAACACAGCCTCGCACAGCTCTTGCGCTTCTCGTGCATTTGCCCGAATTAGGCAGTCTCGATCGAAGTGAGGTAGCTGCGTTGGCTGGTAATGCTCCGATGAATCGCGACAGTGGGAAATATCGAGGAAAGAGATACATCCAAGGAGAAGGAAGCTACGACTTTGCGCACTTTACTCCGCAGCAGTTGAGGGGATATGGAAAAAGGGCAGCAGAATGCAGTCACTCCTAAGCTTTTCAGTTGTCATAACGGAACTTTTGGCAAGAGTGTGCCGCATGATCAGCATTGAAGTGGTTGGGAATGTGATTTCAAAATGGGGTGAAGGCCCGATTTGGTGGGAGGGTGCTTTGTATTATGTCGATATCGAAGGGAAGAAGGTTCTATGCCACCAACCTGAGACGGGAACGGAACAAAGCTGGGAAGTAGGACGTCGGGTTGGGACAGTGGTGCCGAGAAGTAAGGGTGGGCTGGTGATCGCAGGTGATGATGGCTTTCTGTTTTTAGATACAAAAACGGGTGAAGTGGTTCCAATTAATGACCCGGAGCCAGATAAAGAAGATAACCGTTTCAACGATGGCAAATGCTCTCCGGATGGAAGGTTTTTTGCAGGGACGATCAGCTTGGTAAAAAAGACGGGGGATGCGTGTTTGTATCGGCTCGATCCAGATCTGAGTTTGCATATGGCATTTGGTCCAGTGACAAATTCCAACGGGATTGTTTGGACGGAGGATGGGAAAACGGTTTATTACATCGACACCCCCCGCAAAGAGGTTTTGGCGTTCGATTACTGCGATGGTGATTTAGAAAATCCACGATCCGTGGTTTCGACTCAAGCATATGAATCCTCGCCGGATGGAATGGCGATTGATGCGGACGGTAATCTCTGGATTGCGTTTTGTCATGGTGCTTGCGTGACGTGTTTCGATCCGCGCACGGGTGAGGAGTTACGAAAAATCGATCTTCCGTGTTTGGAAACGACCGCCTGTGCCTTCGGTGGGCCTAATCTAACCGATCTGTATGTGACGACGGGAATTCATAAAACCGAAGTGGAAGAATATGCGGGACGGCTTTTGAGAATTCGTGGGCTGGGTGTGAAAGGTCTTCCGGCGAATGCGTTTCGGGGTTGATAGAATTTTCATCATGAAATTGATCTTAGCTTCCGGTTCACCAAGGCGTAGCGAATTGCTTGCGGTGGCGGGTATCGAATTTGAAGTGATTCCTTCTCCTGCGGAAGAGATTCATGATTCGAGCATGGGCATGGCTGGGCTCTGCGAAGAAAACGCGCGGCTCAAAGCAAACGCCGTTTCAGTTGATCATCCGGATGCGGTGGTGATCGGGGCGGATACTTTGGTGTTCTTGAACGGAGAACCCTTGGGAAAACCCAAAGATATTGCGGAGGCAGAACGTATGCTGCGCCGCTTATCGGGAAAAACGAATCAGGTCTGCACCGGGGTTTGTATCATAGGGCCGGGGGAGAAGGTGACCACGCTGCATTGTGTGACGGATGTATTCTTCCGCGAACTGGATGACGAAACGCTTTTTGCTTATTTGAATCAAACTCAACCACTTGATAAAGCCGGTGCATATGGAATTCAGGATCGAGGAGAAATGATCATTGATCGCATCGAGGGGCCATATGACAACGTGATGGGGCTGCCGGTTGAACAAGTTTTAGCTGCTTTAGAGGAAATCGGGTTGCCGATTCGGGGTAGATAGGCGAACAATCCCTGCATGTCTCTGCCACGGCGTTATCCGCTAATTTTTAATCCGAGTGCTCGTAGTCAAAAGGGCGCTCGGACGCGGCAGTTTTTGATGAAACATGCGAATCGGTTTGCGTTGTATGCAACAAACAATGGAGTCGAAGCGACCGATCTCGCGAAGAAATTTGCGGATGATGGTGAGCCGGTGGTGATTGCTGCTGGCGGCGATGGCACATTGAACGCCGTGGTTTCGGGTCTTGCTGGAAGTTCAACAGCCATCGGTGTGATACCGGCTGGAACGATGAATGTGTTTGCTCGTGAACTCGGGATTCCTTCGAACTGTTTGGATAAAGCTCTGGAAGTGATTGATAAGGGATTAATCAGGGAGATTGATCTATTTTCTGCAAATGATGCGCCCTTCGTGCAAATGGCTGGGGTTGGATTTGATGCGATGGTGATTGAGGAAACTAAGTGGGAGACCAAAAAATTGTTAGGTCCGTTGGCCTATCTTTTGGCTGCTGTTAAAGTGCTGGGTGAAAAGCCGCCAATGATGGATATCGTGAGCAGTGATGGGCGCCGCGAACAAGGTGTGGCGGTGCTATGCGGTAATGGATCGCTCTACGGCGGACAGTTTAAATTATTCAGAAACGCAAGTAATCTCGACTCTAAGCTCGATGTGATTGTTTTCAAAGAATCCGGTTATAGATTTGTGTTAGATGCCCTACACGGCATTGCACAGGGTGGTATTGATCTTGCTGCATCGACCGTTTATTTTCAATCGGAGGCAATCACCGTGACATCTGAGCGTCCCGTTCCGGTTGAAATTGATGGTGAGTTGTTAGGTCGATTCAATGAAATTCGCTTTCGTGAAACTGCTACACGGCTTCGCGTTTTGGCTCCGGAGTATCCTTGCGGAACTCCTTTCACTGATGCCGTAAAGTCGCTCTTGCAATGGCCGCCGAGAGGATATGAAACCCCCGCGATCGAAATAAGGTGACAGAAAAATTGACAGATGAGGTGGCTGTGAAGGTTGCAAAGGTAAAATCCAAATGGGTCGTTTGGCTCAAACGAGTAGTGACCACCGGCTTGGTCTGTGTTTTTTTAAGCGTGGCATTTATTGCCTACACATATTTAGCCGCGAGCTTTGCGTCTCGTGGGAAACTTTTTAACGATGCAAGTAAACTTCCAACAGCGAAAGTCGGGTTGGTTTTTGGAACTTCGGATCGTTACAAGGGTAGAGAGAATCGTTATTTTCGCTATCGGATTGATGCCGCAGTTGAAGTTTGGAACGCTGGCAAAGTGGAAACCTTAATCGTATCTGGTGACAACCGAAGTGAATACTATAACGAGCCGCAAAAAATGCGTGTTGCGTTGATTGCAGCGGGAGTTCCAAAAGATCGCATTGTCTGTGATTACGCAGGGCTACGCACGTTCGATTCTGTGGTGCGGGCAAAGAAGATTTTCGGAGCGAACACGATTCTAGTGATCAGCCAGCAGTTTCAAAATGAACGCGCGATCTATCTAGCTGAGGCTCATGGAATGAAGGCGTTCGCTTACAATGCAGAGGATGTGGAATTCCAAGCGGGTTTTAAAACCAAGGTTCGCGAAGTTGGGGCACGGGTGAAGATGTGGTTGGATGTAAACTTTCTTGATACCAAGCCGACTTATCTGGGTGATAAGGTGTCGCTGCCAGAGTAGGTTTTCTTCCATATCAAAAATCAACATTCGTCACTCATCCATCGGATACAATTTTGAGCGGTGCTGTCTGGTAATACGCTTCGATTGATGAGGTTTGATTTTTGAATGAAGATTTAGGACAACACTTGCGAATATTCCGCTGTGGGTTTACACAGGGCTCGCTGTTCAACAGCGGCACACTATCCAATCCTATCAACATGTCTGAATTTTTGACCGTCTCCCGTGAAGCTCACGACTCACTTGTCATCGCTGCTTATAAATCCCGTGGTTTCACTGATGAAGAAGCGGTGCTTGGAACCAAACTTGCCGCTGAGGCGGCTCGTCACGGGATCCGCACTCACCATGCGCTCAAAGCACTTCATCTCGATCACTTGTTTGGCTCTGCAACTGGTGGCTGTGTGCCAGGGGCTGAAATCGAAGTTTTACCTTCCCGATTTCCTGCTTCTGAAATTTGGAATGCCAACAAAAAGCTCGGTCAGGCAGTTGCCTACCGTGCGATCGATCGCGCGATCGAACTCGCGGATCAATACGGCATCGCTCAAATCGCCGTGGACAATTCTTTCCATTATCTCTGGGGCGGTGGCTATGTGATGGAAGCAGCGGAGCGTGGCTATTTTGCATATACCAACTGCACCTCAACTCTGGCTGAAGTGGTGCCGTTCGGCGGAAAGTTCCCGACACTTGGAACCAATCCACATTCATGGGGGATTCCTTCACAAGATGCCAACGGTTTCCCTATCGTGATGGACTGGGCAACATCAACCGTGGCCATGGGACGCGTGCAAGCTCTAAAGCGTGAAGGCAAACAACTCCCTCCGGGTGCGGCAGTTGATAAAAACGGCCAACCAACCACCGATCCGAATGAAGTCGTGGCCTTGCTGCCTTTCGGTGGTCACAAAGGTTACGGTATGTCTCTTCTTAATGAGATTTTCGGTGGTCTGATCGGTGGATCGATCCCAACCATTCGCGGTCGCCAAGTTGCTGATAAAGCCGAAAAAACTACGACAGTGTTCTATTTCAACGTCATCCATCCGGATGCACTTTCCGGTAGAAACTTTGCTAAAGGTCGTAATCAGATCGAAAACCTCAAAGCGGTGCTCGATGATATTCTCGGCCATGGCAACGACAACGCGATGCTTCCAGGGCAGATCGAAGCGAACGCTCGTAAAGTATCTGATGCAGCAGGTGGTTTGCATTTCACACCAGCAGAAATCTCAGAGTTCAACGAACTCGCCCGCGAACTTGGCGTGGCTGAGTTGGTTGGAAAGTGAGCAACGAACAGCAGGGCCATTTTGATAAAATGACCGATTGTTGGACGCGTAAGATAGCGGTCGTTTTATCAAAACGTCCCTATCAAAATCAATCGTTTGAACGACCTTGATATGAACCGTCTTCGGTTTTTACGAGGATGCGTTCTCCTTGGTTGATGAACAGGGGAACGTTGACGTTCAGTCCGGTTTCCATCGTGGCGGGTTTGTAAACGTTGTTAGCGGAATCGCCTTTTACACCTTCGGAGGACTCAGCAACGGTCATTACCATCGTAAGCGGAAGCTCGATGCTGACAACAAGTCCATCGGCGATGAGGAGGGTGTAGAGCTGACCTTCGATAAGGTAGTTTTTCACCGTATCGATGAGATCCGCGTAAACGACCATGTCATCGTAGGTTTCTGGGTGAAGGAAGTGATAGCCTTCGGTGTCCTTGTAAGAATATTCGTGAGCAATCTTTTCAAGATGCACGCCTTCGACTGAATCGTTTGATGTTAGACGGAGGTTGGAAACTTTCTTGGAGGCGACGCTACGGATCGACATCTGAACATAAGAAGCCATCCGTGGAGGAGTTTTGAGTTCGTGTTCGATAACGACACAAACTTCGTTGTTGTGACGGACGGCATGTCCTTTGCGGAGAGTGATTACGTTGACGCTGGCCATAATTGTGTGCGCAGTGGGTAAGGGGTCGGGGAGAGATTGGCAAGGGGAATTAGGCATTCTACGCTCAAAAATCAACAATCGGAAATCATCAATCGTCAATACTTTCTGAGCATTAGCGAACTTCAATACTAAGACGAAGTCCAAACTGCTTTGAGGGAGTCAATCTAAGTCGCTGCTTCCGCTGGATTGATCCAACAACGCCAAGGCTACGACGGACAAATTGACGATTGATGATTTCCGATTGTTGATTTTTGATTTTTTAATTTGAAAAAGGTCGTCGATTTCAGGGGCTACATCGCCCGCATTTCTGGGGATTGATGGTCGATAGCGAATTTCAGGAAAAAAAACTGATAATGCCCTTGCGATCGGAGGGGGTTTGGGTGCTTATTTCCACCGCGATAACGTATGAGTATTTCCACCGAATATGAGTCCCCTGACACGCTGGGCAGAGCAGCCAAAGCGGTTGAATCCTATCATGAGCAAACTGACGATTTAGTTGGTGAGCGGATGGTGCTGAACATGGGCCCGTCCCATCCTGCGACCCACGGAGTGTTGCGGTTAATTTTGGAACTCGATGGAGAGGTGATTCATTCTGCAGATCCAGATGTTGGCTTCCTGCATCGGGGTGATGAAAAGATTGCAGAGAACATGCATTACAATCAGTTCGTTCCTTACACCGACCGGTTGGATTACCTTGCTCCTCTTGCGAACAATGTGGCCTATGCCTGTGCGGTTGAAAAACTGATGGGCTGGGAGCTTCCGCCACGCGGCCAGGCATTGCGGGTCTTGTGCTGTGAGCTGGCTCGTATTTCAGCACACATGCTTGGTGTCGGCGTCTGCGCGATGGACGTCGGAGCGATGACCGTTTTCCTCTACACCTTCACGGAGCGCGAAAAAGTTTACAACCTTTGCGAACAACTCACCGGTGCACGTTTTACCACTTCCTACACCCGTGTTGGCGGTCAAGTGCGTGATATGCCAACTGGCTTTGATGCCGCTGTCAGAACGTTCCTCACTGAGTGTGAAGTCACGATCGGCGAAATTTCCAAACTTCTTGATAACAACAAAATCTTCCGTGATCGGATGGTGGATGTTGGAGTGATCAGTCGTGAATCGGCAATTTCTTTCGGAATGACCGGACCGAACTTACGTGCATCAGGAGTGGATCGTGATCTGCGTAAAAACAGCCCGTATCTTGGCTACGAGAAATATGATTTCGATATTCCAATTGCTGACGAAGGCGATTGTTTTGCGCGTTATTTGATCCGCATGGAAGAGATGCGACAGTCGATCAAGATTTGCCGTCAGGTTTTAGATACCATGCCAGAAGGTCCGGTGAATGTGGCGGATTCAAAAGGGATGCTTCCAAATAAAGAGCGGGTGATGATGTCGATGGAGGAGTTGATTCACCATTTCATCATCGCAACTCAAGGCATCAATGCACCAGAGGGTGAAGTTTATTTCGCTGCCGAGAACCCGAAAGGTGAACTTGGTTTTTATATCCATTCCAAAGGTGGCGGCGTGCCAAATCGCCTAAAAATCCGCAGCCCCTCTTATTGCAATCTCTCGATTGTTTCCAAATTACTGCCTGGTCACATGGTTTCCGATATTCCAGCCATTCTGGGTTCTCTGGATTTCGTGATGGGTGAATGCGATAGATAAATTTAGAAAAACCGTTAAACTGATGTCAAATCCGTCCCTTGAAGATTCGCATGCGCCTGTAGCTAGCGGACAAAATTTTTTCCCAACGTTTTCAATTACTACGGAGCTAGAGTCCGAAGCCGACGAACGTATTTCCCATTACATCGAGAGCAAGCGTTCAGCGGTGCTGCCATTGTTGCATATTGTGCAACATCAATTTGGTTTCATTTCATCGGAAGCGATCGATTGGGTGGCTGCGAAGTTGGATCTTGAACCGATCAAGGTGCTCGAGGTCGTGACCTTTTATCCTGGCTTTCGTCAGTATGCACCTGGCAAATATCACATCCGTGTTTGCCGGACTTTATCTTGTGCCTTGGGCGGTAGTGCGGAACTCATGCAAGAGCTTTGCGATGAGTTCGGAATTGATCGCAGCGCCTCTGATCCGCATCATCATCCGATTGCTGTTTCTCCGTGCGGTAAATATTCGGTGGAGTTTGCCGAGTGTTTGGCTTCATGCGGAACTGCTCCCGTCTGCTTGGTGAACGATGATTTTTACGAGGCAGTTGATGTCGCGAAAATCAAGAGTGCTTGCGCGGAGTAGGTGCTGCTAGCTCCAAAGGAGTAGCAGTTTCGTTTGGAGAAGATCGGCGAGACTCCGATTGGACGGCCTGCCGCGGGACGCGGCAGCTACATCACCTTTTTCACATACATCGCTTTGAGGGCGATGGAGATGCCGTTCATCTTGCAGTCGATTTCATGGTCACCCTCGACGATGCGGATGGGTTTGGACTTGGTGCCGGTTTTCAGGGTTTCTGAAGATCCTTTAAGCTTGAGGTCTTTGATCATGGCAACGATGTCACCCGTTTCGAGGACGTTTCCGTAGGCGTCTTTGACGATGCGTTCTTCTGGTGTATCGCTTGCGATGGGGGTCACAGTTTTCCATTCATGACCGCAGGTCGCGCATTCATTGTGTTCAGAGAGGACGAGGATGTCGTCCATCGTGCAGAGTGGGCAAACCATGATAAAAAATATTTTAGTGGCCTTGGTTGCCTTTTTTCGGGGGTTCCCATTCGCGGCGGGTACGTGAGCGGACGGAGAAAATGATGGGAATTCCGGGAGCAGGGTGAGTTTCGCGGATCTGGTTTGTTAGATACGCTTCGTAAGAATCCTTCATTAGGGCCTTGTCGTTGACGAAAAGCACAAAGGTCGGAACTGGGATGACCGAATATTTCTCATTCAACGCTGTGGTCGCGTAGTAGAGCTTCATGCGCTTGGCTTTGTTGTCTGTCGGCGGCGGATTTTTCTGCATCGCAGCTTGCAACATGCGATTGAGTTTGCCGGTGCTTGGAACTTCTTGAGAGCCTTTTTTGATCGCCAAGGCTTTCTTCAAAACGTGTTCGGTGGAGTCACCAGTTTTTGCGGAGCATGCAACGAAGGGCGCGTAAGAGAGGAAAAATAATTCACGTTTCACATGTTCCTCAGCCTCGGCGACGCGGTCTTTATAATCGGCTCCCGGATGGTAGAGATCGAATTTATTTAGAACAATAAGGCAGGGTTTTTTCTCTTCGAGAATCAGCTGTGCAATTTTCCGATCTTGTGCGGAAACACCCTCTGCGAGGTCGATGACAAGCACGCAGAGATCGGCGCGGCGGATGGCTTTTTCGGAGCGGATCGCAGAGAAAACCTCGACGGAGTTATCGCGTTTACCTCGAGGTCTTAGGCCGGCGGTATCGATGAGGGTGAAATTTTCGCCAGCGAAAGAGTAAGGAAGGTCGATCGCGTCGCGCGTGGTTCCTGCGATTTTAGAAACGATCGTGCGTTCGTCTTGGAGAATCGCGTTGATGAGGGAGGATTTTCCAGCGTTAGGCTTGCCGATAACAGCCAGCTTGATGCCGGCTTTTTCGGCGACTTCCATGACCTCTTCGGTTTCGATGTGGAGTGGTTCGACGACGGCATCGATTTTATCGATGAGTTCGGAGAAATAACGGCCGTGTTCGGCGGAAACGAAGACGCTTTCCGGAAGGCCTAGCGTTGTGAAATCGGCGAATGCGGATTCGTGTTTATCGTGATCGACCTTGTTGATGACGAGCAGGACGGGAGGTTTGGCTCTGCGTAGTTTCTGTGCAAGCGCTTGGTCGATGGAAGTAAGTCCTTCTTGGGCATCGACGATGAACAGGATGAGATCGGCCGTTTGCATGGCGATATCCGCCTCCATGGCGACTTGTTCGGCGAAGCCATCGTCAAGCGTTGCACCAATACCGCCGGTATCAATGAGAGTGCAGGGATGGGTGGTCAGGGTGCAGGGAGCGGAGATCCGGTCACGGGTGACCCCTGGCTGATCGTGGACGATAGCAATTTTCCGACCCGCAAGACGATTGAAGAGGGCCGATTTCCCTACATTGGGGCGACCGACGATGGCGACAGTTGGCATAAATTTCAATTTTCAAATTTCAACTCTCAAGAAGAGCTTTACGACAAGCTAGAGGTTTGAAGACGTTCTAGCGATAAAGAAAAACCCCGCCGTGGGGCTTTTTAGGGCCGTTTGGCGGGGTCAACACGAACAGGGATGGCGGAGCGGACGGGGCTCGAACCCGCGACCTCCAACGTGACAGGCTGGCGCTCTAACCAACTGAGCTACCGCTCCATCCCGTTCGGGTGGGCGGGACGCTATGGAGAGAGCAGCTAGCGTGCAACCACTTTTTTAACTGAAATTGAATTTTTTTTTAAAGCCGGGGAAAACTGGAATGAATGGGTAGAATTCAACCGCGAATGGACGCGAATACCAAATGAGCTTTAGCGAATCTTTATCTACAGCGAAGCTCATTCTATCTAGACGGAGTTTACATAGTCAATGGACGGTAATGGTTATGTGACTTGAGCACCATGGGGAATCAAACACCCATCATTTTTGAAGCTAGTATTCACCTATCAAATGAAATAATTCGCGCCCATTCGTGGTTGTTTTAACTTATTGAAGTAAACCAATCATAAGTTGAGGTGATATCGGGGGTTGATCACAAGGCTCAAGCCGCCTTAGGTAGTTAAGTGATTTTTAGAGAAATGGAATTGTGGTTCGATCCACAGGCGCGTTCTGGGCCAGAGGCGATGGCGGTGGATGAATGGCTTTTAGAAACGGGCCAATTACCGATGATGAGAATTTATCGGTGGGATGGGGCTTGGGGTAGCTTGGGTTATTTTAGTAATTTAGAAGAAGCTCAGGGGACGTTTCCTGGCTTGGAATGGGTTCGCCGCTGGACTGGAGGCGGGGTGGTGGATCATCGCGGGGATTGGACATACAGCCTCATGATCCCTAAAAAGTTCGAGCTTGCGCGTTTGAAGGGCGGTGCGAGTTACCGAGCGATTCATCAGGTTTTGGTCGATGTATTGGCGAGTGAAGGTAGTTCCGCATTGGCGTTAGCGACGGCTGGTCAAAAGACTGGGAGTGTGTGTTTTGACCATCCAGTGGAATTCGATGTGGTAGGTAGCGTGGGGGAGAAGCTTGCGGGAGCTGCTCAAAGACGTTGTAAAGCAGGTCTATTACATCAGGGATCGGTTTCGGTGAGTGGAGATTTCCTGCTTCGAGGGAAGTTATTTGCAGAGCGGCTCTCGGAAACTTGGTCAGAAATGGAGGTTATTCCTGATACGAAAAGAATTCAGGCGTTGGTAGAGGCTAAATACGGGAGCTCAGCTTGGTTGGGTAGGCGATGAACTTCTGTCGAGCAGGCTTGACCCCATTCAATAGAAAATCTACCACAGGACATGCAGCCAATTTACGAGGGTAAGGCCAAGCGCCTTTGGACGACCGAAGATCCGCATACATTGCGGATGGAATTTAAAAATGATGCTACAGCTTTCAACGGCGAGAAAAAGGCGAGTTTCGAAGATAAGGGTCGTTTGAATAATTCGATCAGTACGTTAATTTATCAGTATTTGGAAAAAGTCGGAGTGCCAACGCATTTTGTCCGCAAGATCGATGACACGAATGTTGAGGTGCGTAAGGTAGAGATTTTGATGGTTGAAGTTATCATCCGTAACGTTTCCGCTGGAAGTTTTTCCAAACGCACTGGAATGGAAGAGGGCAAGCAATTCTCACAACCTATCATTGAGTTTTCATACAAGAGTGATGAGCTCGGCGATCCGTTGATCAATGACGATTACATACGCGAGATGGGTCTTGCGAGTGTAGAAGATATGGCTCACTTGCGTAAATCCGCACTCAAAGTGAACGAGATTCTCATCGCGTTGTTCGCGGATGTGGGTCTGCGTTTGGTTGATTTTAAATTGGAGTTTGGTCGATTAGCGAGTGATCCGACCAAAATTGTTTTGGCGGATGAGATCAGTCCTGATGGCTGCCGTCTATGGGATCTGAAAACCGGTGAGAAAATGGATAAAGACCGTTTCCGTCGCGATTTAGGAAATGTTATGGACGCATATCGCGAAGTGCTAGCACGCCTAGAAGCAAGGGTCTCTGAGTAATTCAATCTCACTCATTATGAAAATTTTAACTATCGCTGTTTTGGGATTATTGATCATTGGCTGTGCCAAAAACACGGATCCGTTGGTTGTTAAAATGCAGACAGTTCGTGACCAAAATACTCTTAGTAAAGAGGATCCAATGGTCGATCATGAAAAGGCGGTTCGTTTATATGGCGCTGTCAGTATGCAGGAGCGTCGTCAACGTCTCGGTCAGTATTACACCGTTTTATGGAATGCAGATCCGAGAGTAAATAAAGAGATTTCATTTGAATATCAGCAAGGAAATTCAGGAAGCAAAATCAAAACGATCAAGCGTCATCTTGATGTGGATGCAGTATCAGGAAAAGAAGAGTTCTCCGTAATCGGAGATAACTATTTTGATAACGGACGCGTGCTCACGTGGAGGATTAGTTTAATTTCCGATGGAAAGACCATTGCAACCAAGCAGTCCTACCTCTGGGAGTGATGATTCAGACCAGATGACCTGAATCATGCGTATTGAAATTCTTAACACTGGCACGGAGTTACTTCTCGGTAATACCCTTAATACGCACGGGAGTTGGTTCGGGCGGCAGCTTTTCAATATGGGCCTGCGAGTAGCTCGGCAATCGACTGTTCCTGATGGAGAAGCGATACGTGAGGCTTTTGAAGAAATGGTTATGCGTAGTGATGCGCTTTTAATAACAGGCGGCTTAGGGCCTACCAGTGATGATCTAACTCGAGAGATTGTCGCGGAGTCGCTAGGGTTGGAGCTTCATCAAGATGAACATGCGTTACGCACTCTGGAGTCGTTTTTTGCAATTCGAGACAAGCCGATGGTGGCGGCAAATTTGAAACAAGCATTGGTGCCGACAGGTGCCGATGTGTTACCAAATACAAATGGCACAGCGCCTGGCTTGTATTTGCCTCCGCGTATCAATCGACGTTCGAACTGCGCAATTTTTCTTTTACCAGGGCCACCGCGTGAACTTTACCCGATGTTTCATAACGAGGTCGCGCCGCGATTGCGTTCCCTTTCAGGATGTGCGGATACGGCTTTGGTTTGTGAATTAAAATTCACTGGGATAGGGGAAAGTGATTTTCATCATGGAATTGATGATGAGTTAGCTGCGCTTAATGGCTTGGAGTATGGTTACTGCGCGAGGATGGGTGAGGTAGATTTACGGTTGATTGGCACGGATGAATTGATTTCAGCGGCGCGAGCTTTGGTATTAGAAAAATTTTCTGAATGTTTAATCAGCGATGACGGCTCGTCGTTAGAATCGACTGTGATTCGTTTGTTGCGAGACAAGAGTAAGAAGCTTGCGACGGCTGAAAGCTGCACCGGCGGCTTGATTGCGAATCGCTTAACCAATGTCCCTGGCTCATCAGAAGTTTTTACCCACGGCTGGGTGACGTATGCGAACGAAGCAAAATTAGATCAGCTGCATGTGCCGTTGGAATTACTCAATGCACACGGAGCTGTTTCAGAAGAGGTAGCGCGAGCTATGGCGGAAGGTGCGTTGCAGGAAAGTGGCGCAGACTATGCGCTTTCTGTAACCGGCATCGCTGGACCGAGTGGTGGAACAGAAGAAAAACCAGTGGGGACTGCGTGGCTGGGCTTGGCGGTAAGAAGTGGAAAGACCCAGGCGGTTAAAGTATTTCATCCGAGGAACCGCAAGGATTTCAAACAGGCAGTCTCGCAGTCAGCTCTTAATTTGGTGAGGTTGGAGTTGAGAGAGTAGTTCGGGCGTTCTTCTTACAGGGAGAGAGAGGATAGGCTGAAGAGGAGAAAATTTTAAGTTATAAACTCTTAATTTCTTCTGCTCCTCTACTCCTCATTCTTCTCCTTCCTTGTAAAAATAGCAGTAAGCTTCACTTTGATTCAGATACTGAGTTTACCTCTTTGCACAACATACATGATTTGCCATCACACCCTCTGGCTGTGCAGTGTTCTCGGCCGTAGAAGATGATTTGTAGGTGGAGTTTGTTCCAAGAAGCGATGGGAAAAACTTTTTTTAGATCGCGTTCGGTTTGGACGACGTTTTTTCCACTGGTTAGCTTCCAACGCTTGGCGAGGCGGTGGATGTGAGTGTCGACGGGAAAGGCTGGGACGCTGAAGGCTTGAGCCATGACGACCGATGCAGTCTTGTGGCCTACCCCTGGTAATTTTTCTAACTCTTCAAAACTCTGCGGAACTTCACCATGATGTTCTTCGATGAGGATTTTACTAAGTTTGGAAATGGCCGCGGCTTTGGTTGGAGATAATCCACAAGGCCGAATGATCTCACGGATTTGATCGACAGACACATGTCGCATTTTTTCCGGAGTGTCAGCGAGTTTGAATAAGGCGGGCGTGACTTGGTTGACGCGGATATCGGTGCACTGAGCGGAGAGAAGGACTGCGATTAACAAGGTGTATGGGCTCGTGTGATCCAAGGGTATCGGAGTCTCTGGATAGAGTTCCTCAAGCCTGAGTCGGAGGTGATCGGCACGCTGTTGTTTTCGCATTGGAGAAAACTTTAAGTTTTAAACTTTAAACCTCAAGGAAGATGGCGAAATAGAGGCAATTCGATTAGATTGTCCCCTCAGGGCTTGGATTTATTTTGACGGTGAATCCAGTGTGTTGAACGGGGCTGACATAATCAAGGTCGTTGGCCTTGGGGAGATTACTTTGGAATTCATACCTTAAAGTTTATAATTTCCCGGCTGTTTTCTGGGGTTGATGTGTTGGGGTTCTCTGGAGAGTATAGGAAAGTGAAGTGGGTTTTGAAATGGATACTCGGGTTGATTTTGCTAATTTCTTTTGGAGCGGGAGGTTGGTGGCTGTGGCGTGCCGAACAGCATGGATTTTTGAAAATTTTCACAGCTAAGAAAGAAAAGCCTGTACCTGATTTGGATCGGTATCATTTTTTGGAGATGGAGTTGAAGCGTTGGCGGAGAGATTTGGTGATTCAGTATCGGAAGGCGAGCAGTCCGGAGCAGAAAGCTGCGGTCGAGCACGATGCGAGAGTTATCTTGGAAACGATCATGCCGGAGATGATGCGTTGCTGGCTCGGAACGGGATATGATTTTAACGGCGTTGCCGAGTTGCCGGGTCAAGGGAAGATTGCTTGTGGATATTTTGTTTCAACCTTGATCCGCGACGCCGGCTTCAAAGTGAATCGATATAAACTCGCGCAGCAACCCTCACAGAATATTATACGAACCTTCGTAGGCGAGGAACATTGCCAGTTACGCGTCGGCGAGAAATATGATCATTACGCAGACTGGGTGGAAACGATGGAGCCGGGAATTTATTTGATGGGTTTGGATACACATGTTGGCTTTTTGGTGAATGATAGAAATGGCATGAGATTTCTCCATTCATCCGCAATTCATAAATCCGGAGTAGTTGAAGAATCACGTGAACAAGCCTTATCCATCAAATGGTCACATTGGCGGATGCTGGGCTATTTTACCGCAGATCCCAAAGTTATGCGTATTTGGTTAGCTGATGATAAAGTGTTGGTGGTCGAGTGATATCTTCTATTTTTCCATCGGCAGAATGACATCTGCTGGTAGAGGGTAGTCGACCTTTTTTGCAAGACGATTTCGTCGAAGAATTTTCCTTTCGGAAATCATTTAGGGTAACGGGCAATAAACGGTAAGGGCAGGCCTTCTTCATGAAGCGCACGTATGTCATCAGCAATGATGAAGATGAAGTTAGGCTTCTGCTCAGCGGCGTGGCTTGTCAGGGAGAGAGGGGAAAAGAGCGCGGCGAGGAAATGGGTGAATTTTAAGTTCGTAAGGTTTAACTATCGATAGGAAGCGTATCACTTCGGATCAATCATTCATCAATCTGATGAAGTGATGACTTATGGTTTACCTGAACCATCCCAGACTTGGCTGAATCCATTCCTCTCGATCTCCTTAGCGAGAAGATCACGGTGGATGGACATGATGGGATTGATTTTTGCGCCACAGGCTTCAAGAGCTTGTCCTGTCCAAACATTACAGATTCTTGGGAAGTAGTAGGATTGAGGAGAGTTTAACAAGACGCCATTACCCCAACTTGAAGGACCTAACGTGGAGGGAAGGCCTTTTTCATCTCGGATGACGCAGTGATTTAAAAATGCAGCGACGTAAGGACCGCGCTCACGGGGGATGGATTTCATCCAGATTTGTTGATGAGGGGATACTTCTGCGACATCCCAGTTGATGGGAATGCATTCCATGACTGCGGGAGATGGGAGAAAAATGGCGTAGATTACCTCAGATGGTGTTAGCCAACGCTGGTTGACGTAGGCGTTACGATCACCCCACGAAAAAGTCACATATTTGCAGTTGGGGAAATTCTCTGGAGGAATGAAACCAGATTCTAACAACCAGTTGTATGGAAATACCATGCCAGTATGAAGCTTGTCTGCGAGCATCCAGACTTGGATTTCAGGAGGGCGCTCGGGTGTGTAGAAAGCAACCGTATTTTTCTGGATGAGTTCTGATGATGGCTTCGGTGCAGGAGGTAGAGTGACGAAGTTACAAGAGCTTATTACCCCCATCCAAAGGCTTATTGCCAGCCATGTCATAAACCTCGTAATCATTGGATCAAGGATTCCTGAAACGATGCTGAAAACTCAGGAGAGGAATGAGCAGATGTATTGACAGAGTCCATCACTTACTTTGATGTCAAATCCGCTGTTTGCGGGGACTTGGAAAGACGTGCCAGCGGCGTAGGTTTGGGTTGTGCCCGAATCTTTGATCTTAACTTCGCAAGAGCCTGCGGTGATCTCCATGATTTCTGCGGCGGCGGTGCCAAAGTAAAATGAGCCAGGCGCGATGATTCCGAGAGTTTTACGTGATCCATCCGGAAAATGAATAGTGTGGGATACCACCTTACCTTCGAAATAAATATTGGCGACGGAATCGACTGTGACGTTAGGGAATGAGTTCATGGTGATGAATATAATAAAATGAGATGAGTTATTCGGTTGCTGTTTTCCATGCTTCGTAACCGCCTTGGAGAACAGCAGTACTGTAACCGCGTTCGGATAATTGCGTGGCGACAATCATTGCGTCTGGACAGGCAAGATCTGTACAATAAATCACTACTGGAATATGTTTTTTATTCGCGGTTTTAATCAACGCCTCGTTTTTTACGATGTCTTTATCAAAATTGGATTTTGGAAAACTAATCGCATCGGGGATGTGTCCTAATTTGTAGAAGATGAGTGGTCTCACATCAAAGATTAGAGCGGCCTTAGATTGGACGAGTTGGTAGAGGGTTCCAAGCGGCATGCGCGTAATCGTCCCCTGCTTATCTGAGGTTATAGCGGCCGGAGTCGCTTCCTCAACCACGGTAGAGAGTTTGGGATCGAGCTCAGGGATGGGCTTTTTATCTAAATTTTCACAAGAAGAGAGACCTAGGCACACAGCAAACAAGCAGAGGGTATGTAAAACATGCCATCCTTTGCTCTGTGCTGTGTGTTGGGTATGACTCATTTAACCGATTTTGATGAGTTCGACATCGAACACCAGAATTCCGGCTGGGTATCCAGCTGGAGGATTTTCGCCATAAGCCATTTTGGCAGGGATCCAGAAGCGACGCTTCTCGCCTTCGACCATGAGTTGAAGTCCTTCAGTCCAGCCGGCGATGACACCGTTGAGTGGGAAACTGGTTGGTTGACCCCGCTTCACAGATGAGTCGAAGAGGCTTCCATCGGTGGTCCAACCTGAGTAGTGCACGGTTACAAGGTCGGTTGATTTGGGTTTTGTGGATCCTGATCCGCTGGAAAGAAGCTTGGAGGCTAGACCAGATGCAGTAACATGGGCATCAACTGGGGCGGCGGCTACGTCTGCAGGTGTTTCAAGCATGGCTTGGTTGTGCCTGTGAAGGAGCCAATATGGCAAGATTGAATCGTGGAATGGGAGGATTTATTTTGGGGCTGTACTAGCTAAGCGACAAAAAATCGCATAACTAGAAAAGTCAATGTATCAAAGAAAAAGCCGTCTTCCAGCCCGAAAGCAAAGCG
>JBILMI010000130.1:0-6507 GCA_044375585.1 Luteolibacter sp. | reverse complement strand
TCATCTAGAAATCTCTTAAGCGTGAAGTCCAAAGCTTCTTTGAGAAAAAAGTAGGCTTGTCCATCATAGCGCTGATCTCGCTTCATGATTGAAACGACAGATTCTTCAAAATGGATCGGCTGCATGGCGATAACCTCGCAAAACACTCACAAGCTGTCAAAGCGCGAATTGTGCTCAGAATATCACCATTCAATTCCGACTAGATCTTTGTCGTGAAGCGCGGACTCTTTAAAGCTGTCATCCATCTCAAATGCTTTTGCGAGATGGTTGTGCGCACGTTCTTTTTCTCCAAGTGTCCAGAGATAGCAGGCCATGTTATAGTGAAACACCGCCATCTCAGAGAGCACATCCGGACCACGCTGCAGCCATTTACGCGCTTCATCAGTTTCACCTAGCTCATGCAAGCAAAACGCCGCACTGAGAAAAAAATCCGGCTCATCCACCGCTTCTATACACAACAGCTTCGCTGTTTCCGCTGCATCTTTCCAATGTTGCAAAGCCATCTCTGCAGCCAGTTTCAATTCCAACACCAGTTTATCCCCCATGAGATCTTTCGGCAGGCTTTGAATCTCATTGAGCGCATCCATAGGCATCCCCAATTCCAACCACCCCGATGCTGCTCTAATGATCTGCTTTGTTAACATGCAAAGTATTACTAGCAGATGCCGAACCATTCCGCAACCGATCGAATCAAAAAACTCTGACCTTGAAACCCCTTTCCAAAACTCCCCACAATCCCCCATGCGGAACGACTTCTACAACTCCTTCGATACCGAACGCTTGGAGGAAACCACTACCAAGGAAGACTATCGTAGTCCTTTCCAGATCGATCGCGATCGCGTTCTGCACACCACCACCTTTCGGCGACTTCAAAACAAAACCCAAGTCTTCTGGTCTGGCGAATACGATTTCTACCGCACTCGACTGACTCATTCGCTCGAGGTTGCTCAAATCGGCAAATCCATCTGCACCTGGCTTCTGCGTCAACCTGGTTCTCTTCTCTCCGATCATTTCTTCATCGATACGGATCTCGTAGAAGCAATCTGCCTCTCTCACGATCTTGGCCATCCGCCCTTTGGTCATGCAGGTGAAAAAACACTCAACCACTTGAATCGTGGATACGGAGGCTTTGAAGGAAACGCGCAAACGCTACGCCTCCTAACCGAGCGTATCTTTTCTGCGAAGCATACTGGCATGTCACCATCCCGTGCCTTTCTCGATGGTATCCTGAAATACAAAACTCTTTGGTCGGAGCTCATCACTGATGGCAAACCTCCAAAGAATCATTTCATCTACGATCACCAACACCGCTTCCTCGATTGGAGCATGGGAGGAAACGATTTCCCCATCGAATACACACCCGGAAAACATCGCGATGCATTCAAATCCATCGAATGCCAAATCATGGATTGGGCGGATGATACAGCTTACTCTCTGAATGATCTATCGGACAGCGTACGCGCAGGATTTTTGCCAATTGAGAAAATTGAAAACTGGGCAAAATCCAAACACATCGACTTTTCAGAAAACACCCCACTCGGCGATCTCATCCACGCAATTCGTGCGAATCGCGTGGAGCCATTTATCGGGAAACGCATCGGGAAATACATCACCTCCACTCACCTCGATCTGGACGTGAATTTCCTCTCCTCCACCACCAACCGCTATCATTACCGACTTGTCATTGATTCAGCAGTCCAAGCCGAATCTTCCCTCTTTAAGCGCTTAGCCTACGATGTTGTATTCCTTTCCCCAAAACTCAAACAACTCGAGCACAAGGGCTCCCACATGCTCAGCAAACTTTGGGAAATTTTGGAAACTCGTTACATCCACGGCCAGCTCATCGATGGCCAAGATTTTCAACTCCTTCCCAACGACACCGTCAGCGAAATCCAACAAGCCGCCGAACCCGCCGCCCGAGCCCGCCTCATCTGCGACTACCTCGCTGGCATGACCGATGGCTACGCCGCTAGAACTTACAAACGACTTTTCTCCCCAGATTTCGGATCAATCAATGATCTTTGATTACTTGATACCTTTGGATCATAAGAGAGAGTAGCCTTACTAGGACTCGAACCTAGAATGACGGAATCAAAATCCGGAGTGTTACCATTACACTATAAGGCTATTGATGGAGCAAGTGCCCCGGGCGCGGCAACCTACATGAGCCCTCCGCTATTTGGCAACCCGGAAATTTATACGAATGATCATTTTTTACGAAATAGGCAGGAAATACGGTCTATTCGGAATCGAGCCTCCTAATGCCAAACATCTAAAAAATGAGCCCATCTAGGGTTTAGGTGGGCTCATAGAGTTCTGAAAGAAAACAGAGACGATTTACTTTTCTAGAGGATGCTCTTTCAGGAGTTGATCCACTTGGTAGAATCCTTGTTGTCCTTTGGTGTCTGCCCTGACCTTTTTCACCTGCTCAAGCGTGATCGCTGTGGCCTTGTTACCATAGCTATTGCGGACATAAGTGAGAACGTTTGCGACTTCCTTATCATTTAACATCCCACCGAATGGGGTCATTGGAACTTGTCCATTGTATGACTTACCATTAACTATAATTGGCCCCATTAATCCATGGAGGGTAATTTTAATCAGACGTTCCGGATCACCATTTACGTAGATGCTGTCAGAAAGAGGCGGGAATGCTGGATCCAAGCCTTTACCGTCTGGCTGGTGACAAGTTGCACAGTGAGCATCGCGGAAATAAATCTCATGTCCTGCTTTGAACTCATCTTTCTCAGCTTTGGAAAGGTGATTAGGAATCGGCGGCATTGGATTGGGATCGACCTCGATTTCAGATTTCCCTTTCAATCGAGATTCTGCTGCATCGATTGACGCCTTACTCCAAACATCTGTGCCTTTACCTTTGGCAATCACAACGACTTCCAAGGCTGCAGGTTTATCATACCATGTCGCTGCCACAGCAGCCTCAAGGCGAACTCGACCGTGTTCATCAGCGGCAGCTTTTTTCAGTAGATCTAACGCATCTGGAAAAAGATCGAAATTATAACGCAGCACCCGAACCGCAGCGGCACGCACGTGGAAATCCTCTGAAATGAGAAGCTTTTTCAGAAGCGCCGTGTCAACCTTGTTCATTCCCCAAGTTGTCCAAAGAGCTTCGAGAATATTGTTAGAGTATCGAGGATCTTTCTGATCAAGCGAGGCAACCCATTTACTAACAGCTGGCAATACTTCTTCAGCAGTATGCGCACGAAGTTCACGACGGCTGCGATAGCGGCTACGGTATTCAGGAAGCTTGAGATTCTCCAAAAGTTTCTCGATCGCGGCACCAGCGACATCAGCCGGTTTAACCAGCGGACGGGAAGGATATGTTATACGATAAATACGACCATGGACGTGGTCACGCAGCGGATCACGAGCACTGTGCTGCATATGGCCAATCAATACGTTCTGCCAATCGATGATGTAAAGCGAACCATCTGGAGCAAACTCGAAGTCAGCTGGGCGGAAATTTCCATCAGTGGATTTCACCAAGTCTTGTCTGAACGCTGTTTTGTAACCTGTGCCATCATCGACAATCGAATGTTGTTTAAGACCTAAGAAGCCAATGCAGTTTCCAATCAGTGTATCTCCTTGAACTTCGTCTGGGAAATGCCTGGAAGACACATATTCAAGACCGGAAGAAGGACGCACCCCGTGCCCTTGAGGAACCAAGTCTAAAGTGCCAGGAGCTTTGACTCCGTATGGTGGCTTCAAGGAAACCGGGAGATTCCAGTTCCAAGATGGCCCTGAAGTATGGATAAAGAAGTCTTGACCCCATTCATCGAATGCAAAACCCCATGGGTTCGGGATGCTAACTTGGGTGGTACGCTCAAGTTTGGTTTTCTGAGGACAGAACCGATAAAATCCACCATTCACGCCGCGCACTGGACCGTAAGGAGTTTCGATATTTGAATGAAGGAAGACTCCCTCGCACAACATAAATGCTCCCGATGGATCTGCTGCGAACGCACCGATCGCGTGGTGCGTGTCGTGGGAGTCAAAGCCGGTGAGAACAATCTCTGCCGAGTCTGCTTTATCATCGCCATCTGCGTCTGCAAGGAACACCAAATGTGGCTCCTGTGAGACATAGACACCACCCGGGGCGAATTCAAAACCGATCGGCAAATGCAGGTGATCAGCGAAAACGGTTTCCTTATCAGCCTTACCATCGCCATCAGTATCTTCATAGATCAAGAGCTTATCATTCGGCAACGAATCACCGGGACGATAATGTGGATAGGTTGGCATCACCGCAGCCCATAAACGACCTTTGTTATCGAAGGATATCTGCATGGGGTTTGCTAGATTTGGGAAATCTTTTTCTGAAGCAAATAGCGACACTTTGTAACCCTCTGGAGTGACAAGATGGTCTACAGCCTCTTCGCCTGGCTTGTAAACTGAATTACCATTTTTAACACTCAGCTTGAAATTGCTCTCAACAGGAGGAAGCGGATGCGTTGCTTTGTCAGCCGCTACGAGATCGTATTTTTGTCCTGAAACGAGGGCCCAGATCGCTTGATCACGATTATCGGTCATTTCACGATTCTTCTTCTGCTCGTCAGGATAGTTATTTGGTCCGAAAGGCTTGTGGCGGCGACCATCAACGTGGACTCCGTTGAGCATGCGGTAATCATTGAACCAGAACCAATTTTTATCAGCGACAGCTGCTGTTAGAGCTTTGGTCGTTCCTTTTGCTTTATTCTGTCGTTTGCCATAGATGACATCAGCCAACATTCTACCGAGAATCTTATACCCATCGTCATTCGGCAGGAAGCCGTTGCGAGTGAAGGGTGTTTTAAGTGTGGGATAAACATCCTTGGTTTTTGAAAACACATCTACGAACTCAACTCCGTTGCTGTTCGCAACTTCAGCCATTGCTTGGGTATATAAAGCGAGGTTTGTATTTTCTGCACTACCATCTGGAAGATCACGTTTTGCTGAAAGATTCTCGTAAGCAATAGGCGATACGAGGATGAGACGCGGCGCTGCCACACCATTGTATTTCTGTGTAAGCGTATATTTTATAAATGCATCTAATTCGCCACGGAAGTTTGGTAATCCTTTTTGTCCATCGAAAGACTCATTGTAGCCAAAAAACGCAACCAGAACGTCAGGTTTTAAAGTCGTTAACCATTCATCGGGTGTTGGGTAAAACCCCTGACCTGCATGGATCTGATGCTGAGGATGGAATTTTTCGGCACCTGGAAATGCCCACTGGGAATTACGTGATGGATGCGGACGGAAACCCGCTGTGTCACCTGGACGGCAGAGGTTGCGGATATATAATTTCTGCTGTGGGAAACGCTGATGAAGGTCGATTTCGAAATACGGATGATCGATCATTCGTTCACCAAGGCCATTTCCAATAAGAACGATGCGTTCATTATTCTTTGGGTCGATGGTCTCTGCCGCTAAATGGGGGGAGTTGATCAATATGAGCGATAAGCTGAGCAGGATTGATTTAGACATAGATAACGATATGTGCGGAACCTATACTCGCTGCAATTGACGCATCGATCAAAAAAAAATGCAATTTAGTAACTTTCAGACACTAAATGCTTTGGTATAATATATGTAATGAATTGTCTGAAAATCGGGGTGATACTCTCGGCCGTTTCCCTTGTTGGCTGTATGAGTGGATGCGTTTTAACCCCATCCGCTAGTAGCGGACAGGTGCAGATGAGCCGGCAATCCAGCGTTCCCGTAAATGCGAAGCCCCGCCTCCCCCTCTCAACCGTATTCAATGGCGAGTCGAAATTCTACGCAATCATCGCCAAAGCGGAGCACGAAAATTGGCGTAGCCTCCCCATCGGAGATCGCACGGTTCGCGTAGCGCGTGAGCTGACCGGATCTCCATACGTCAACTACAGCCTCGAAGTGCACAACCATATCGAATCTCCTGTGGCTAATCTCAACGCCATGGATTGTTGGACATTTTACGAAAATTCATTGGCAATTTCTCGGCTCATCACCTTCAAGCCTGGACCGTATCGCCCTGAGGACATGCTGCATATGATCGAAATCGAGCGTTATCGTAACGGCGTCTGCACCGGAAACTACCTCTCACGTATGCATCAACTGGAAGAGGTATTTTACGATAATCAACGGCGTGGCTACTCCACTAATATCACCCCTCGCCTTCCCGGTGCAGTGAGGCTTAAACGCCATATTCATGAAATGACCGCACAATGGAAAAATTACCGTTATCTAAAAAACAACCCTTCACTCATCGCACCCATGGGCAAAATCGAGGCTCGTGTCTCCAAGCTGCCTGTTTACCACATCCCCAAAGACAAAGTCCGCTCCGTCGAAGGCTACCTACAAAATGGAGATATCTGCGCAATTACGACAAATAACCACGACGCCTACAC
Organism: Luteolibacter sp.; assembly: GCA_044375585.1. Lineage (GTDB taxonomy): Bacteria > Verrucomicrobiota > Verrucomicrobiia > Verrucomicrobiales > Akkermansiaceae > Luteolibacter. The sequence goes on along the minus strand of JBILMI010000130.1, from coordinate 124 downwards.
ATCTCACGTCGGCCTGATCGTGAAAATCAATGGTAGGGCCTATTTTACCCATGCCACATCTGAACGCGACAAAGGCCGCATGACCATCATCGACCGACCGATCACCGATTATGTTAACGGAAAA
>JBILMI010000129.1:0-6559 GCA_044375585.1 Luteolibacter sp. | reverse complement strand
TGAAGATGATATTTTTAATGCGAAGCCCGATGTAAATGGATTGTTGGCCAAACGAATGGGAGCTCAGGAAGCTCTGGCTGAACAAGGAGTTTCGTTTTCCGATGGCGCTTCAGCAACATACAACCCTTCTAGTAATACTCTGTTAGTCATTAACACGGTAAGTAATCACGATATTATTCAACAAATCATCGATTCCATCGTCGAGGCTGAGCCAGTTATTGTCTCTGTCAAAGTGACGATGGTTAAAGTTGAAAAAAGCATTTTAGAGGAGCTTGGATTTGATTGGATGCTGAATGATTTCGGCTTAGGTGGTGGAAGTGGTCTAGCCTCTAACGCTGGCTATTTATCTGGTGGAACTGTGGGGACTGGGACCATTGACGATTTTCCTTTGGCGCCAGGGAATCCCGCTCCACGTAATCCAGTCACTGCTGCTAACCGGAGTGGTGATAGTGCGTTTGCGAGGTTTAATTTAGATGAACTTCTCGACGCAGGGGGGGAGCGCACTGTCCAGGAATTTAATCGAGCTCCTGGAATTATTGGGGTGAATGGTGTGGTAAACGATACAACTATCGCATTATTGATGCGTGGACTTGATCAGAAAAAAGCAGCTGACGTCCTCGCCACACCTTCAATTACCACCCGCAGTGGTCAGGTTGCATCCATCACGATGGTTAAGGAGTTTATTTATCCAACGGAATATGAGCCCCCAGAATTGCCCCAAAGTATCAACTCGTTCGACAGCCCTATTTTCGATAACCAAGGTAATCAAATTGGTGTCAATTCGGTTCTCGTGACGCCACCGATTGTTCCAGCATTTCCAACCTCATTCGAGACTCGTGATACCGGAGTTTTTCTTGAGGTTCTCCCGACCGCTGATGCGAACCGTCAATATATTGATGTGGCATTAAAACCGGTAATGACAGATTTTGAAGGTTATGTGAATTATGGTTCTCCGATCAATCTTGTCGCAAATGGCACAACGACTGTCCTTGCTGAGAATCCGATTTTGATGCCAGTTTTCGGTGTGAAAAAAGTGGATACCAGCATGGTTATCTCGGATGGAGCAACGGTAGTGGTGGGAGGTTTACTTAAAGATACCGTGGTCACTGTGAATGATAAAACTCCAATTTTAGGTGATCTCCCTATGGTAGGTAGTCTTTTTCAAAATAACGGTACGAAGCATGTTTCCACAGCGATATTGTTTTTCGTAAATGTAGAACTCGTTGATCCAACTGGCAGGCCGTATCGTAAGCGCTAATTTTATTTCGAGTATGCCATATTCTAAAAATGATCCTGAGAAATATACGATTGAAGAAATGTTAGATCGGCTGAAAAGTCGTAATGACGGTGCGAATCAGGATGACGGTGAGTTAGTTACTCGTAAGGATGGAACAAAGGCTCTGAAATTCAGAAAGCGTAACCGCCGGACAGATCAAAATAGGAGTAAGTTCAAAGCTCAAAATCAACGCACGCAGTTGGTTCAAATCGCTGGTTTCATTATTTTCATGGTTCTATTACTGGTGATCGGCGGTGTTCTGATTTTGTATTTTAATAGTTCTACTTTTCATCATAATTTAATTACCAAAATTGAAAAGGCGTCTGGGAGCGAAGCTAAAATCCAACAGTTTAGGATGAATCCTGCGACTGCATCTGCAGCACGTCTGGAAATGATTTGGCCAGGAGCGCATGCGTTAAATCGTTTGGAGGCAAATAGTTTGAGAGCGAAGATTTCTCCAATTACCTTTGTTGGAAGAGTCTTTCAGGGTGAAGAGATTGTTGCTGCGAAGGGAAATCTTTTTTTGACGTCCCCGCATTCTCAAGGTCTCTCGTCTGTTAAAGCAACGAAGTCTGGTGATTCCATGATTAATTTTAGTCGCTACTCCGTGAGTAGTTTGAATGTCTTTTTCTCCGAGAAAATGTCATCGGATTTAATGATTGAAAACGTTGAGGCTTCATATTTGCCAATCAAGACCAATAAGGGTGGTGAGATACGTTTGACTCAAGGTCTTCTCAAAATGAAAGGTTGGCCATCTTTGGCACTTGATCGTTCATACATTCAAGTGAGTGGGCGTGAGTTAGATGTCAAAAGCCTGCGTTTTCAAATTCCTGTCACGCCGAATCAGAAGATTCAAGAAAGTGGTTCGATAGGTCTGTCCGGCACAATAAGTCCACTGGATGAAGATGTGACTCATAAACTAGCAGTAGATTTGGATTCATTTCAAATCTCACATTTACTAGGTAGTAATCTGGGTCAGTTTTTTCGTGGTAAGGTTATAACAAAACCAGATGAAGCTTCGAACTCATTTCAATTTACCCCCGGATCTGAACAAGACACTTTGTTAAAACTGAATATGTCGAATGCCCTCGATTCGCGCATCGCGCTCTTGCAATTTAAATTTTTGGGTCAACTGGCTATTGCTTTAGATGATCGTTGGTATGAATTGCCATTTTTTGATGACGAGGTGAAATTGTCAATGAAGAGAGGCAGTGTGATGATTGAACTCGAAGAAATTTATTTGAAACAACGCTCCAGAATGGTAGTCCAAGGTTCGATTTCGATTAAGGATGTAAATGGAAATATTTCAGGAAGGGTTAAAGTAGGAGTTCCTGAAATAATTATCGCTGCATCTAAGAATCGTCGGCTCGATGTGTTATTTAGTCCTGTTAGTAATGGTTACCGATGGATTAATGTAGAGTTGGGTGGAAATAGCGTTTCACCAGTAGATAATTTCAAAGTGCAATATCAAGCCGTTTCACTTACGGATATCCCGGAACTAGAAACCGATTCAAAGACGGACGTCATTGATACGTTTGATCGTTTGATTGAAGTTAAATAAAATCAGCTAGCTTTGATGATCTGTAGCCCAAGTAGGCAGACATCGTCGTCAAAGTGATGAGAATCTGAAAAATCGAGAACGGTCTCTATGATAGTTTCTAACCATTCTTCGATATCTATTTGTGAATCTTGGCTGGCAATTTGCAGAAGGCGTTGATCCATGAACTGTTCCCCCTCATCATTTTCAGCTTCGAGAACCCCGTCTGTGAAAAGGAGTAAACGCTGAACATGTGTTAGATCCAAGGTATGGATGGGATAGGTTAAATTGTTTAGGAGTCCGAGAGCCGGTCCTTTGTCACCTCGACTGGTGCAGAGTTGTTGGCTGAACTTATCACCGACGATGATTGGTCCTGGATGACCTGCGCAGGAATAAGTCATCGATAATTCGTTTAGGTCGATAATGCCATAGAAGGCTGTGGCAAACATTGTCACATCGGCACGTTTCAGTATGGAGCATAAGCCAGAATTGAGCTTTTCAAGAAATTGTGAGGCGCCGAGGTTGCCATTGGATTGAGTGGCAAGAAGGCCTCTTAACATCGCAACAACCAATGCGGCACGCACACCATGGCCCATTACGTCGCAGATAAAAATACCGCAGCGGTTGTTATTAAGTTTGATGATCTCGTAGAAATCGCCAGCAAGTCCGGAGATAGGTAAATACCGCGAGCTAAAGAAAATCTGGTTTCCATTTTTGGAGATAGCTGGCGGATAGCCTGAGGTAGAGAATGCTTGCTGGATCTCATGTGCAAGTTTCACTTCTTCTTCATAAGCGATGTTTTTCTGCTGTAGCTCATTTGCTAGTTCGGTTGCTTGGCGTTGAGCGAGAACCAGAGAGGTGACATCACTCGAGACTCCGAAAGTTCCTTTGATTTTACCACTCCGGTCTCTCCATGGGAATTTTGAGGTTACGACGAAGGTTTCGCCTCCTTCCCGCCAAGTTTCACACTCTAGCTGTTCTGTTATTGGAATGCCGGTCTTGATGATTCGTTGTTCATCAGCATGCGCTTTTTTCCAATGTGCATTGGAAAATAAATCACGATCGTGTTTTCCGATCAGATTATCACTGGTTTTGAAGTTATGATATTCAGCCATTCCTCGGTTGATCATTACGAACTTGGACTCCAAGTCTTTAAAATAGATTTGGAGTGGAACGTGATCAATCAGGCTGCGTAAGAGGTGCCGTTCTTCTTCAATTTGTGCCTCGGCGTCTTTACGAAGACTGATGTCGATCATGGATCCAGCAATGCGGATAGCCTCGCCTTTTCGATTTCTGACAACAGTTCCCCGAATCCGTATCCAGCGCCATTCATTGCCGCCTGTTTGTATGCGTGCATCGATCGCAAAGATTTCTGGCCCAGAGATGTCTAATGAGCGATGGACTGCATTTGAGAAAGCTGTGCGATCGTCTTCGTGGACATGAAGGTATGGCTCAAGAAATAGGTTAGGCGCGCTTGAAGCTGTGCATTCGAGGAATTCGATGATGCGTCTTGAGTAATAAATATTTTTTTCGCTAACCATCCAGTCCCAGATGCCTTCGTTGGAAGCTCTCAAAGCGAGCTCGAGTCGATCATTATTTTGTGCTTTTTGGGTAGATGACTCTGACATATCGGCTGATGAATTAAATTGATCTTCTTAAGTGTTTATCTAGTCGCAGGATTACGGGGCTTTCAAGGAAGAACGCTAATCCGATAGGGTTAAATAGGTGATTTTTGACTCGTTCTTGGGTTGCTTTTGGAGCGAGATTGTCTAGAACGACAGCGATGAAACGTATCGCTCTACTCATTCTTCTGGTTGGTTTTGGTCTTGGTGCCTGTGAAAGACACGAATTCAAAGAGACTAGGCAGCTTCATGATCACGAAGAGAAACATTGAAATGTCTAAAATTGGCATTTCGCCCTCTATCTTCGTTTTCTTTATTGAATCTAGGCTTGTCAAACGGCTAGGGCTGCTTCAGGGACGCGTTGTTCCTGGCAATCTATGAATCAAGAAATTGCATTAACTCTGATCATCGTCGTGCTCACGCTCGTTGCGTTTATACGCGAGTGGGCATCACCTGACGTTTTGGCGTTATCGATTTTATGCATTTTGGTCGCCCTTGGTTTGATCGGGATGGACAGCATGGCCAAGGTTTTTAGTAATGAAGCCCCTCTGACGATCGCTGCGTTATTTGTGATTGGTGGGGCATTGGAGAAATCCGGCGCAGTCAATCAGATTGGGCGTTTATTGGAGAGAAAAGTAAATGGTGGCTTAAGAACCTCAATTTTTGCGTTCAGCTTAGTTGCTGTATTTTTTAGTGCATGGATGAATAACACGGCCATCGTTGCGATTTTGATGCCTGTTGTATTGGGTTTCGCTAGATCGAAGGACATTGCGGCCTCGAAGTTACTCATTCCTTTATCTTATTCTTCTATTCTGGGTGGTTGCTGTACCTTGATCGGGACATCTACTAATCTTTTAGTGAACGGTAGTCTCAGAGATATGGGGTTAGTGCCAATGACCATGTTCGAGCTCGCGCCAGTGGGTGTTCCTGTAGCGATTGCGGGTGTGGCTTATATGGTGATTTTTGGTCCCAAACTATTACCGTCTCGCTCATCAATCACAGGGAGTTTGGACATCGATTTTAGGGTGGTTCCACTTCATCATTTACTGATTACAGATGGTTCAGAACTGGTTGGTAAGAAATTGCTCGATACGCCATTGGGGAGTCGTGAGGCAGGAATTCACATATTGGAAATTCGCCGTCGTGGCACGCGACTCATGTTGCCACTTAGTGATGTGACGGTAGAGAAGAACGATAGATTTCTGGTAGCTCTGCATCGCCGTAAAGGTGGATCGGCAAAAGCTCAGGAATTATTTGTAAATATCGGTGCACAGGAGCTTTCCACAGTGGATGGGATTGTTTCAGAACTGGTAGTTCCAAATGAATCATCATTGGTTGGTAGAACCTTGGCGGCATCAGATTTCCGTCAGCGCTATAACTGCGTGGTGCTTGCGGTGCATCGCAATGGTTTAAATATTACCAGTAGAATGGCTGAGATTCCTTTAGATCGTGGTGATACTCTACTGGTAATCACTGCGGTGAACAACCTCAGAAGTTTAAAAGAAACTCGAGACTTCGTTCTCACCGACACATTGGTAACTAAATCTGAAGATGCAGCTGCGGAAGGCGAGTGTCTGAAATCGATTAAAATTTCATGGGCGGTTTTGGTTGGAATTGTTTTGACCGTCTCAATAACCGATATCTTAAGCCGCATGAACATCGGGGTTATTTCGATTCCGATTCATTACGCTGCGATAGTTGGAGCGCTGAGTCTGTTATGGTTGCGCATCCTTACTCCTCGTGAAGCCTATGCCAGTATTGATTGGCAAGTATTGCTGATGTTGTATGGATTACTTGGTCTCGGTATGGCGATGCAGAATTCGGGTACGGCTCTTTGGCTTGCGGAGCGCTTGGTTGATATGACACGTCATCATGTGTCTCCTACAATTTTGCCCTATGTTCTGCTTTGGGTGGTGTATCTATTTACTTTGTTGCTTACTGAGGTTTTATCTAACAATGCCACGGCTGTCATGTTGGTGCCCATCGTGGTGGGACTCGCGCAAGAGCTAGGGGTCGATTTCCGGCCATTTATCATCACGATCACGATCGCTGCATCATGTGCGTTCGCGATGCCGATGGGATATCAGACCCACATGATGGTATATGGACCCGGTGGATATAAGT
>JBILMI010000128.1:0-6588 GCA_044375585.1 Luteolibacter sp. | reverse complement strand
CTTGCTCCAATGCTGCATGGAATTCTTCTCGGACGGACGGCGGGTAGTTTCAGTGCGATATATGTAAGCTTGATCGGTTGTATGCTGGTTCCGGCTACGGATGTGATTAATTATTTGATTGTTAGTTTGGTGGCGGGGATGACTGCGGTGCTTTGCGTGCATCAGGTTAGAAAGCGGATCCAGTTGCTGCGTGCGGGAATATATGTGGGTGCAGTGATGGTTTTTCTTGCCTTGGTTTTAGGTCGTCTGGAAGTGATGGCGGTGTTCGGACCGGAATCGATGGATCGATTGCAGATTTTAGGAGTAGGAGGTGCGATCGCGTTCGCTACAGCCCTCGCGGTGGCGATGATTGTCAGTGGCCTGCTGCCAATGTTTGAGCTGATGTTTGAGCTCACTACGGATATCAGTTGGTTGGAGCTGAGTGATTTAAATCACAAGTTACTGAAACAAATTCAGCTAGAGGCTCCGGGCACGTTCCATCATAGTTTGGTGGTAGCTGCTTTGGCAGAGGCAGCAGCCGAAAAAATTGGTGCGAACGCGCCGATGTGCCGAGTGTGTTCGTATTTCCATGATATCGGCAAACTAAAGAAGCCGAGTTATTTTATAGAGAATCAACATGACGAGGGAGAGAATCCGCATGATGCGTTAACGCCGACCATGAGTGGATTAATCATTATTGCACACGTCAAGGATGGGGTTGATCTCGCTGTGAAGCATAAGCTCAATCCGCGTATCATCGAGGTTATCCAAGAACATCATGGTGATTCCCTTGTGTATTACTTTTACCGCAAAGCTCAGGAACAGAAGTTGGCGGAGATGGAAAAAGTCGATAAACGTCTGGGGAATGCCGAGGATTTACCAAAAATTGAAGAGAAAAATTTTCGCTACTCTGGTCCACGCCCGAGCACTCGTGAGAGTGGTATTATTTGTTTGGCAGATACGATTGAAAGCGCATCAAGAACTCTGCGTAAGCCGACTCCTGCAAAAATTCGAGCGTTGGTCGAGGATCTCGTGCGCGCAAAAATTCACGACGGACAATTGGATGTGTGTCCTTTAACTATGAGCGAACTGACTTTAGTAAAAGAGAGTTTTGCTAACACTCTTCGAAGTATGTTACATAGTCGTATCAATTATCAGAAGCCTGTGGATGATCGCAATACACCGACCAAGCGACCTGCAAGTTCGAATCAAGAAGGCGATTATATGGATAGTCGCCCGAGCGAGATTTCTGAGCAAACCATCTAAAAATCCATATTGATCATGGCATTGGAAATCATCATAGGAAATCACCAGGAAGCGATTGAGATCCCAGTTTCTTGGCTCACTGCGTTGGAGGATATTGGTATTGAAGCTGCGACGATGGCACTTGAAGTTTCATTGGATGAAGGGAATTCACTACAGCATCTCGCAACGCTTGAAGTGGCATTGGTAGATGATGAAACCAGTGAACGAGTTCATATCGATTTCATGAATATTGAAGGGCCCACTGATGTGATCACGTTTCATCATGGTGAAATTGTAATCGGCACAGAAGTTGCGAAACGCCAAGCCGAAGAATACGGCGAGCCACTCGGGCGGGAAATTTTACGCTACTTTGTGCATGGTTTACTGCATCTTTCAGGTCATGAAGATGCTGATGAAGCTGAGCGAAAAGCGATGGAAATTGCGCAGGAGCGTATCGTCGAAACACTCTGGAAAGATAGGCTGAGCGAGAAGCTAGTTTAAGCTTTAGTGCCTACGTGATTTGCCGATCTAACTTCGATTTTTGAAGAGGTAGTGAGAAACGATCCATTCTTGGCCGCGGCGGTAGCCCCAGAGTTCTGCACAGGCCATATAGAACACACGCCAGTAACTCCACCATTTGACCGCGTTTTCGGCGCCGTAGGTTTCGGAAATAAGCGGGAAGAGTTCGTCTTTATGATCGTCCATGTTCTTCAGCCATGCTTCAGAGGTTTTTTGATAATGCTGACCATTCACCTGCCAATGCTGTTCGATACTTAGCTGATCTTGGAAATAGAGTAAAAGATCATCGGAAGGCATTTGGCCACCGGTGAAGAAATATTTTGCCATCCAATCGTCTTCGCTTTCTGCGGTGTAATGATACGCGATTTCACGATGAGTAAAGATGTGGACAAAAAGTTTACCATCGGGCTTGAGCCATTTGGAAATACGCTCGAGCAGAATCTGATAGTTTTTCATGTGTTCAAACATCTCGACGGAGACACAACGATCGAAAACCGACTCGCCGATACCTTCAAATGTGATCATGTTTGCAGTGATGACTTCGACGTTATGGAGATTGCGCTTCGCTGCCTCGGCGAGGATGTGTTCGCGTTGGGTGCGGGAGTTTGAGACGGCGGTGATTTTTGCATCCGGATAATGTTTCGCCATCCAAAGCGTAAGAGATCCCCAACCACAACCGAGTTCGAGAATGCGTTGACCATTCGCAAGCTCCGCGCGCTGAGATGTAATTTCTAACATTCTTGCTTCGGATTCGGCGATGTCGATGACGCCATTTTCCCAGTAACCCGATGAGTATTTCATGTGGGGGCCGAGGCAGCGTTTGAAAAAAGCGGTAGGAAGCTCGTAGTGCTGCTCATTTGCTTCGTCGGTTGCGATCGCTACTGGCATAGCTTTCAGCTCCGCGATGTGAGCCATGAGCTTTGCTTGGCGATCCTCCGGATCGAGTTTCTCGTAGGGAGCAATCGTGTTTGCAAGGCGATGACGGATGCCGAGACGGATCACGGAATCGGGAAGTTTGCCGGAGGCGATGAGGTCGTTGGTATTCATGAAATTTTAGACTATAAACTTAGGTGGAAAAATGAACCGCAGATTGATACAAATAAACGTTAATGATCAAAGACTTATGATGAATTTATCTTTCAACTCATCGATGAGAGAACCGTTAGGAGTAACTCATTCATTATATACTTACATCTGTGTTCATTTGACGAAGAGAATAATTTTTTGTGTTCGTTCATGTTCGCTTCGCTCCCATTGTGGTTCCATTTCTCTTTAGGATAAATCTCAAATAGAGGGGAAGTGGAGCTTACAGGGATTTATGATGATTGGAAATTGAAACTTGAGATTTGAATCTTGGAATGAAGGGAGAGGTGGTGCGTTGGTATTCGCGGTAAGCGTCGCCTTTGCGGAGGATGGCAGAGGCTTCGGTGGGCGGGATGCCTGTGACTTTTAGAAGAAGGTAAGTGATGATAACGGGTGCGTAAATCGTGGTCCATCCCCACGGTGAACCTAGGGCAAAGATGAAAAAACCGATCCAGATGATGGATTCGAAAAAGTAGTTTGGGTGGCGTGAATAATTCCACAGGCCGACTTGGCAGATGGATTTAGGATCGGGATTGGATGCTTTGAAGGTGGACATTTGTCGATCGGCGATGGTTTCTCCGATGAGTCCGATGGATGCGATCAGCGTGCCAAGAATAGGGAAAAGATCGAAGCGTGGATTGGGGTCAGCTGCGATGAGGTAAAACGGCAAAGCGAGGAGGAAGACCGAGAGCGCTTGGCCGAGGAAGAACAAGAGAAACATGGAGTTCACTTTTCCGCTCCAGATCTCACGGAGTTTTTGGTAACGGGAATCTTCGGAGGGATGGTGTTTCGCGATGCGGTGGCTTAGGTGGTAGCCCAGCCTGATAGACCACAGAGCGATGATCACTGAGGCGACGAGGGTTGAGGTGTTGCGGGGGCTGAGAACAAGGAAAAAAACAGCAGTGAGGCCGATACAAAACGCCCAGAAGGCATCGACTGGAGAAAAATTTTTCATCTTCACACAGAACGCCCATGCAGCGGTGAAGATGATGAGGTTAGCAATAAGGGCGATGAAGAGCATTTGGGTGAGTGAGGCAAAAAATTCCCTGAAAGAATCCGCTATTTTTTCAGACCTGCAACCGGTTTTTTGCGAGTCCTATGAACGGAAGGTGAGGCGCTACAACCCTAAGCAGGAAGCTCAAAATAATAGATCACGCAGCAGACCGAAAGCCGCAGCAGGGCGGCTGAGCTGTGCCCTTAAGTCTGAAATCCGCGACCAAATGATCGGAAATAGGCATCTACGCCCCACTTAATTTAAGCTTTTACCAAAAATCTCCCCTTTTCCCCGCAACCCCCTTTTCCCTTCCGAGAACGGCTTTCCAATGTTTTCTCCGCGCTTGGTGAAAAGGCAAATTACTAGCTTTTTTGATTGTAATGGGTGGAGAGGTGAGTTTACCGCTTAAGCTTTAAGCAATTTAAATTCATGAAAAATCCCATCCCAATGAGACTCCTCCAATTCCTCGCTGCTCTCTGTTTGCTGTCCGTGATTCCGGCAAAGGCGGCTCAGTCTGGAGATTTCACCTACACCGCCACAGCAACGGAAGTGACGATCACCGGCTACACCGGCGCGGGTGGTGCGGTGGTCATCCCTGCCAGCATCGACGGCACACCAGTGACGGCGATCGGGGAGTTAGCCTTTTCTCCAGATTATCAGGGGATTCAATCGATCACGAGTGTGACGATCCCCAACAGCGTCACGAGCATCGGGGATTATGCGTTCAATGGCTGCACCGGCCTGACGGGCGTGACGATTGGCAGCGGGGTGATTAGCATCGGTGGTGGTGCGTTCAATGGCTGCAGTTTCCTGACGAGCGTGACGATCCCCAACAGCGTGACGAGCATCGGTGCTGCTGCGTTCTCTGGCTGCAGCAGCCTGACGAGCGTGACGATCCCCAACAGCGTGACGAGCATCGGTGGTGGTGCGTTCTCTGGCTGCAGCAGCCTGACGAGCGTGACGATTCCCAACAGCGTCACGAGCATCGGGGGGAATGCGTTCGCTGGCTGCAGCGGTCTGACGAGCATTACGATTCCCAACAGCGTGACAAGCATCGGGGAATTTACGTTCGAAGGCTGCAGCAGCCTGACGAGCATTACGATTCCCAACAGCGTGACAAGCATCGGGTATTCTGCGTTCGCGAATTGCAGCAGCCTGACGAGCGTGACGATCCCCGACAACGTGACGAGTATCGGGGCTAATGCGTTCGCGAGTTGCAGCAACCTTGTGAGTCTGTGGATTGGCAGCGGTGTGACGAGTATCGGGAATTATGCGTTCTATGGCTGCAGCGGCCTGACGCATTTCGTTTTTACGGGCAATGCACCCACCCTAGAGCCTGAATCCTTTCTCGAAGTGCCGATTGGTGCCACGGTCAGGTATTCGTCGGCGGCAACGGGCTGGGGGGCGACGTTTGGCGGCCTGACGGCGGTGGCGGATTACTTAGATGTGTTGACCTACTCGACGGCAAATAACCAAGTGACCATCACCGACTACACCGGCACGGGCGGGGTGGTGATCATTCCCGCCAGCATCGGCGGCGCGCCGGTGACGGCGATCGGAGAAAATGCGTTCTTAGATAGCAGCAGCCTGACGAGCGTGACGATCCCCGCCAGCGTGACGAGCATCGGGGATTCTGCGTTTAGCGAATGCAGCGGCCTAACGAGTTTGACGATTCCCAACAGCGTGACAAGCATCGGGGATTCTGCGTTTAGCGAATGCAGCGGCCTAACGAGTTTGACGATTCCCAACAGCGTGACAAGCATCGGGGATTCTGCGTTCTTTAATTGCAGCAGCTTGACGAGCGTTACGATTGGCAGCGGCGTGACGAGCATCGGGCTCGGGGCGTTCTCTGGTTGCAGCGGCCTGACGAGCGTGACGATCCCCGACAACGTGACGAGTATCGGGGCTAATGCGTTCGCGAGTTGCAGCGGCCTTGTGAGTCTGTCGATTAGCAGCGGTATTACGAGCATCGGAAATGAGGCTTTCGCGGGCTGCAGCGGCATAACCCGTGTGATGATCCCTGCGGCAACGGCCCTAGGCATCGATGCCTTCCCACCCACCACCACCATCCTTCGCTACTTAACCGAAGCGCAACTGACCAGCCGGGATAGTCAGCAGAATGCGGCAGGACAAGCCGTAGGACGGGCCCTCGGTCAAGCAGACGTAACCAACGCTCCGAACACATACGGCCTTTACAACCTCTCGCAGGTGCAGGCGCTGAACGTGGGCACGCCGCTGCTCGCGAAGGACTCAGAGACCGGCAAGTTCAAGCTGACGGTGAAGGCGAAAAAGAGCACGGATCTAGTCAACTACAGTGATATGCCTTTCTCGGCGGCGGACGCGGTGATCAACGCACAAGGCGAAATGGAGTTCCAATTCACCTCGCCGGACAACGCGGCGTTTTTCCGGATCGAGTCGAATTGACCGGCGACGTCCAAGCGGAAAGGATGTAAGCGCCCCGGAGCGATGCCGCGGGTGCTGCGTGGCGAAGCATGCGCCGTGGCTGCCGAAGAACGACCTCCTTTTCCCTTCCTCAGACCGGCTTTCCAGTGTTTTCTCTGCGCTTGGTGAAAAAGCACATTCCGAGCATTCATTCACTCATTAATCCCGATTGCCAAATACAACCGGAGTCCTAATCATCCTCATCGATGAAAATATTGTCTGTTCCACTCCGTTACTGGCAGAGTCTGCCTCTTTATGCCAGGACTCTGGTCGGCATGGTGCTGGGAGCTCTGATGGGCGTGTTCTGGCCTCATGCGGCTGAAGTT
>JBILMI010000127.1:0-6614 GCA_044375585.1 Luteolibacter sp. | reverse complement strand
GCTTTACTCATTTCTTCTGAGGTGGGTTTGCGACTGAGGAAACTCATGTAGAGCGTGGTGATCTTAGCGTTCGTATCCGACTGCTGATTGGCGGAACGCATCACCAGTGAATGATGAGATACTGCGTCCTGAACTGGACCGTTCATGAGTTGCAACATCTGCGGCACGCTGCCGTCGGAAGTATTGGCATCGGAGACGAGTCGGTCGCTTTGACCAAACAACCTCAAGAAATGATTTTCCGGAGCGGGTTGTTGAATCTCGCTGGCGCGGGCTAGCAGTAAACCGGAACGAAACTCAGGTCTTCCTCCCTCATAAAATGAAGCGATCATGCGGCCACCTCCCGCATTTTTTTTACCGCCTCCACCAGCCATAAAAGTGCCCTCCTTACGCATTTTATTGACCAGATTTTTTACGGTTTCCGCATTCATCTGATCATCAGCTATGACGGTTTTTTGCAGATCATCGCCCCGGCGTAGCAGTAGCTGATCTGCGCTATCGCCTGACACCAAAGTCACGATTGAGTCCCAAGCTTGTTCCGCACTCATGCGGCGAATGATCGGTCCTTGGAAACGATATTCCTTAGGCTTCTCCGGCATCTTACTAGCTTGCCGTTGATAAGCCGCTGTGTGGAAAAGGATGCGTTGGAATTCGCGCAGATCGAATTTTGCCTGCTTCATATAAGTGCTGATTTGAGCTAGCAATTCCGGATTGCTTGCTTCCGATGGATCATCCATGTCCGTAACGGGTTCTTGCACCGCGACTCCGAAAACTTTTTTCCACAAACGGTTCGCGATCACCGTCGCGAAGCGAGGATTCTCAGGATGCACCATCCAATCGGCAAATTGATTGCGAAGTTGAGTAGAGCTGTGGGTGTTGAGATCGTATGCTGGATTATTTTCTTTTGTATCGGCCCAACGTATCAATGTAGGAACCGTGAGCTCACCTGGCTTGGCGTCTTTGTATTTGTAATCCACCGGAAATTTTAACTTGTTTTTTGGTAGATCCACTAGGTTAAGAGCATTGGCAGAAAGTGACGCAAAAATCATGTTTTTGCCCATCATGGAAAGCTCCTCAGATTTGATGAGTCGGCGTGATTTACGAAACACATCTTCATGGTATCCATCTGTCGCACCAAAGAACGCCGCCATGCTGTAGAAATCATGCTGTGTCCAATCTGCAAACGGATGATCATGGCACTGCGCACATGAAACGTTCGCACCCAGGAATATCGTCAACATATTGGACATGCCATCTAGCGGCATTTGTGCATCGCGCAGAAGAAACCCCGCCGCTCCATTTTCATAGAGTTTGCCATCAGCTGTTAACATGTCGCGCACGATCGCATTCCACGGCACGTTCATCGCGATCTGATCCTTCAACCAATCCTCGTAGAGAAAAGCGCGCGCACCTTTTCCGTAGTCGTCTTTGACCCGCAGCATATCAGCGAGCCAGTTATACATGTGCATGGTGTAACCCGGAGAATTGAGCAACTCATTGATCAAGTTCGAGCGCTTCTGCGGTGATGAATCATTCAAAAATGCAAGTGCCTCTGCTTCAGTCGGAATGCGTCCGATGGCATCGAGATAAATGCGCCGCATGAACAAGCTATCCGGAATGGGTAGGTTCGGCTCCATGTCGTTCGCTTTGAGCCCAGCATCGATCGACTCATCCATGCGCGCAGCAGCAGTGTTGATCACTTTTTGCGAAAACGGAGCATTTGGCTTTGCCGCTTTACAGGCTTTGGCAAACGCTTGATCGCTGGCATTCAAGCGCGTGAGTGAAAACCGCACCAGTTTTTGATCTTTTTTCTCCACGGTCACGATGCCGTTTTCCAAGGCCTTGAATTTCGCTTCCAATTTTTCACCACCCGATGCCGTCCAAGCATGGAAAGCAGAACTGTCGCTGGGCGATACATCAGGTGGCAACGTCTCTTCTTTGGCTGGCTGATTGAAGCGACCCTTGCCCTTTCTCTTAGCTTCAGGAGCCGCGGCGAATACGACTGCACTCAATACAGACAAGGTTCCGATTAGTAAAAAAGTGGGTTTCATAAAATATTCCTATAGTAGGAAACCTCATTCGATGGAAATGGTTGCGCAAAACATCTCCAACACACCTCCATGGAATATGACAGAGCTCATGCCTTATTTAGAATTTCCGTCATAGTTCAAATTGTCTGCTCCTAGAACAAAAGGGAGCGCGGGCGTCCCGCCCGCATCTCCAACAAATCCAAAGCGGGCGAGATGCCCGCGCTCTCCTCCACAAAGACCAAGGCGACTGATACAAATCCGCCGCGCTCGATCATTCCCAGATTGTCTGTCCATCATGACATAGATATATCTTTATTCCTTTCTTCAGACTTGCCTTTGCTACTGTTCTTATGAATACTTTTTTAGATGTCAGACGATAAGCAGATCCCCAATTCCACAGCTGAGTTTCTTATTCTTTCTAGCCAGTCGGCAGGGGGCGGATTGAAGGTGCGCTACGAGACGGACAAAGCATTTCTCAACATCCTCAAAAAGATCGGAGGCAGCGCATGAAAAAGAAACCTGCAAACAAGGATACTTTCATCACTCGCTCCTCAGCTGCGGAATACCTGACCTTTCTCACGGCTAAGGGGGAAGGCGGGGTAGAGGCTGTCTACGCGGATGAGGATATTTTGAAGGCGCTGGGTAAGGAGCGGGTCGATGCTCAAGTTCGTAAGAAGCTCGCGAAAAATGGACGTCAGCCTTTTGGAAAAAAATTCTTCGTGATACCAAAACGGCTCCGGCCTAGGTTTGTGATACTAGGCCGAATCATGAACGATAAGTGATGAGTGATGAATTACCAGATAAGCCAGTCGGCGAGTTTCTCCTGTATACGACGGAGGATGGAAAATCGCGTGTTGAGTGTCGGTTCGAAAACGAGACAATCTGGCTAACGCAAGCGTTGATGGGAGAATTGTTTGGCCGCTCCACAAAAACGATCAACGAACACCTAAAAAATCTTTGCGAAGAACAAGAACTGGACGCAGAGGCAACTATCCGGAAATTCCGGATAGTTCGAATCGAAGGCAAGCGGGAGGTCGGTCGCGAAATCGAGCACTATAACCTCGAAGCAATTCTGGCTGTCGGGTTTCGTGTGAAATCCCCCCGTGGCACACAGTTTCGCCGTTGGGCGAATACCCGGCTGCAGGAGTACCTGATGAAGGGCTTCACCATGGATGACGAACGGCTTAAGAATCCTGACATCTCTGGAACTTCGGCCGTCCCTGATTATTTTGATGAAATTTTCGCCCGGATTCAGGACATCCGGGCCAGCGAGCGTCGGATGTATCTCCGCGTGCGTGAGATCTTCAGTCTGGCTGCCGACTATGAGCCTTCTCAAAAAGATTCCGTCAAATTCTTCCAAATCATCCAGAACAAGCTCCACTACGCCGCGACGGGTCGCACCGCAGCGGAACTCATCGCCGAGCGCGCCGATGCCTCATTACCCAATATGGGTCTCACTGTTTGGAAAGGTGAGATTGTTCGCAAAACCGATGTCACCGTCGCCAAGAACTACCTACTCGAAGATGAGATCGATGAACTGAACCGCATCGTCGTGATGTGGCTGGACTTCGCCTTCGACCAAGCAAAACGCCGCAAACAGATTTTCCTCAAGGACTGGCGCACCAAGCTCGATGAATTTTTGGAATTCAATGATCGCCGAGTCCTCATAGGCGCTGGCAAGAAGACTAAAAAGACAGCGGATGAAGCAGCTAACGCCGAATACGACCAATTCGCCGAACGCCGTCGCCTTACGATGGAAGAACAAGGTGCTGCTCAATCGATAGAGGCGCTCGAAAATCTCACGAAAAAAGATTCCCCAAGCGCTAATGGACAGACAATCTGAATTATGCAATCTGAATTAGGTCACCCTATAAGTGTCCCACCCTAGCTTTTAGGGTGTTTAAAATTGAGACAAACATCTCAACAACACCATGAATCAAAACCTTACAGTAACCGCCTATGTGCTCGATCGCTCAGGATCAATGGAATCCCTCCAAGAGGCTGCTATCAGTGGCTTTAATCATTTTTTAAAAGAGCAACTCAAGGCTCCCGGAGAGGAGAATCTTTCTCCACTAAAATCATTAAAATTGTCTATCCGCTTAATGCAACTTCTTTAACCGCCGCAGGCTCTGGACTGCTGCCCCGACATGTCGGGGCAGCTTTTACGTCATGCGTTGTTAATCGGTGCGGTGGGTCATTTCTATTCATCCGTCCGAAGCCGAGAAGCAAACGAACTACCGCTAGAAACACAAATTCCAAAACCCACCGCATCTCGCGAATGCCTCAAAGCCTTGAATCCACAGCATGAAAATAGGTGGAGTCTTCTAGCTGTTAAGTCTCTCTATCCAAAATTCATGGTGTTTCTCCCTGTTTGAGAGTGTAGTGTGTATTTGACCAGTTCTTGACTTATCGTCCATGGACTAAAACGCTTTTAGCGGATGGACTATAAGTCATGATAAAGCATGACCCTGTCCTCTCTACTTTGGAGAAAAACGTGCGGAGTGCACGGGAGAAAAAGCTCCTAACTCAGGAGAAACTGGCGGAAAGCGCCGAACTAGATCCCACCTACATCAGTGGTATTGAGCGTGGCCTCAGAAATCCGGGGATTAAGAACGTTGCTAAAATTGCCAAATCCCTTGGCCTAACAACCTCTGAACTTTGCGAGGGGGTAGAAGCGTGAGCGCTAAACGAAATGAAAAGCCCTTATCCGCTAAGAGGATTGCAAAAAAGGCTACAAAGAAAGTAGCGAAAGCAAAGACGCATACTCTTCTAGAAGATCCATCGTTATACTCATTCAAAAAAACATCAGCAGTGCAAAATTCTGAGGGTTTTAATCCCAAGGCACTCCGGTTTATTGATCTTTTCTGTGGTATTGGCGGTTTCCGTATAGCCTTCGAAAAGACAGGTGGAAAATGTGTTTTTTCTAGCGACTACGACAAGTTCTCTCAACAGACTTATGAGGCAAATTTTGGGGAAAAGCCGTATGGCGATATTCATGCTGTAGCAGTTGCGGATATTCCCCCTCACGACGTTCTTTGCGGCGGTTTTCCGTGTCAGCCATTTAGTATCGCGGGAGTTTCAAAGAAGAATAGCCTAGGCCGGTCACATGGATTTGATGATGCTAAACAAGGGAATCTATTCTTCGCGATCTCCGATATTATCGACTATCACAGGCCCGCTGCGTTCATTTTAGAGAACGTTAAAAATCTTAAAAGCCATGATAAGGGTAAAACCTTTGATGTGATCTACCGAACGCTAACTGAAGCTTTGGGTTACACTGTTTATACTAAAATTATTGATGCTCGTTCTGTAGTTCCTCAACACCGTGAACGGATCTTCTTGGTTGGTTTCAGAGAACAGAGAGATTTTGAGTTTCCAAGATTTCCGGAAGAAGGTCCCAAGCTAGGAAGTATTCTGGATTCCAAACCCGATCCCAAATACACACTCACCGATCACCTTTGGAACTATCTTCAGAATTATGCGGCCAAGCACAAGGCCGCTGGCAATGGATTTGGGTTCGGACTGGTCTCTCGTGAGGATACAACACGCACTCTTAGCGCCCGCTATCATAAAGACGGATCGGAAATTCTAATTGCTCAGAAAGGTAAGAATCCCCGCCGACTTACACCTCGCGAGTGCGCGAGGCTTATGGGATATCCCGAGAGCTATAAACTTGTTGTTTCGGATACGCAGGCATATCGCCAATTCGGAAATTCAGTGGTGGTGCCCGTCGTAGAAAAACTTGCAAGAGCGGTTCAAGATACACTTAAACGTCCAATTGGAGAGGCATTAGATCTTGTTCTGCATGATAAGAAAAATCTGAAAGATTCAATTCTTAAGTTACCTAGTAAGTCTGTGACTTATCCGAGTGGCAAAAAAATTAAAATATGAAGATGGACTAATGAATTTATTAGATCTTAAAAGTTTATTCGTATCGATAGGTTGCAATCGCCTCTACGCAAAGCTCCTTGCCGAGAATGATAATTCTAAAAATCAGGTCTATTTTGGTCCGGACTTTTCGGCGCTCAGTCTTTTTCCAAACCAAGGCATCTTTTCAGACGGAAATACTTTTAAGCCGATCTATAAGGCTAAGCTTGATTTTTGGTGGGTATCAGCAACAGGTGTTCTCTCTAAGGCACAAGGAGCGAAGTTGATTCTATATCCTCAATATCCAGAAGTTCGTTTTTCTGGATTTCTTCAAGGATGTCGAGAAAGTCCAAGTAAGATACTGAATGCACGGTCTAAAAATCGTGTTTTATTTATGGGGGTTAAAGCTGACGGTATTATTGTAGGTTTTGTCGCTGATGGCGAATCTGAATTGTCAGCAGAATATCGAGTACGTAATGCCGTGCCGTCTATTGGTGTATTTACTGAACTAATACTTCCGGTTGCGGGTTTTACTCAAAGTCCGCGTTCGGGATTATTGAATGAACTTCGTAGAATTCATGAATTAGGTTGGATTAGACCGTTTCTCAAAAGTCTTTTCGTAAAAAGCTGAATTTTTTACTGGTACTATTTTAAACAGCCATTTGACTGGTGTATCGGTCGCACACGTCAACTCCCCAACCCTGAAAACTGCTCCCTAGA
>JBILMI010000126.1:0-6678 GCA_044375585.1 Luteolibacter sp. | reverse complement strand
ATTGAATGAAAAACATTCAGGAAGCCAAAACCCACCTCTCCCGTTTGGTTGAGCAAGCGGCGGCAGGCGAGGAGATTATCATCGCAAAAGCTGGCAAACCAATGGCCAAACTCGTGCCTTACATCCCATCACAACCTGTCCGTAAAGGCGGATTTTTCGCAGGAAAAATTTGGGAAAGTAACGATTGCTGGGAGACCGATCCAGAACTCATCGAAAGCATGACAGGAACCTCCATCGAGCCTTCTCCAGCTCATGCCAAAGTCGCCGAACCTAGTTCGGGTTACCGCATCGAATCATGAGAATCCTGCTCGATAGCCACACCCTACTCTGGTGGATGAACGATCCCAATCGTATCAATCCAGCTGCGCGGACTGAAATTTCTCATCCACGCAATGAAGTATTTGCAAGCGCCGTTTCTATTTGGGAAATCGGATTGAAATGTTCCAAAGGCAAACTCCGAATTCCTGATCATTTCGCTGATTTACTCCCAGAAAATGGGATTCAAATCTTACCTTTTACAGGGGCTCATGCCCAAGCATCGATGAAACTTCCGCCACACCATGGAGACCCGTTCGATCACGCCCTGATCGCTCAATGCCAGATTGAGTCTCTAACATTCGCGACCCGCGACTCAATTGCCGCAATCTATCAAATCGGATTGTTAGAGATTTAAATCTATCCTCTCTCTCTTTCAAGCATCACCAGCATGAACAACGAGAGAATCAAATTCAGTTCCTCCCGAGGACTTGTATTATCAATTTTTTCGATAAGGAATTTCCCTTCAAAAAATGCGGCCATCTTGGTCAAGCGCATCACAGGTCTTCCGTCGGTGCTCCAGGCTAAATATTTCGGATGGAAAAAATATCCGGAAAACATTCCCAAAATCGGGACTCCACCTAACAAACCATCCATGAACTTCGCCCAAGGATTTTCCTCACTAATCACAAAGTCCGGGTTGTTATCTTCTGGATTGAAAACCTCGTAGTGAGCCTTCCAAATCGATCTCCAGCCTTTTCGTCCCAAAGATCCAATCGCCTGGCCAGACGCATCGGTGGAGTTATATCTAGCTGACCAATCAATCACTTTGTTTGCTTTGATTTCAGCTAACTTCACCGCTCTTGTTCGATCACCAAAGACATCAACGTGTTCTTTGAATCTGAAAAATTTCTGATTGGTATGCACCACAACCCGTCCTACTGAATCAGTCACCGTGACTTGAGTAGTCAGGGCAATCAGCTTGAAACTGAGTTGCAGCGGATAAACTAAGTCCTGCATGTGTCTCGAAATATCATCGGTGACAGGCATAGTTGCTGGAATGATCGGCGGCTGAAGCATCGGAGTGGTGTAGGAATTTTCTGACAAGTGCCTACTCCACAATACCGATTCCAAAATCCAAGCACGGAAACAAAAACTTTTCGCCTCATTCCACCAAAATATCTAGCATCTCTCCTGCAGCGACGACCCCAAAAGTCGCAGTGACATGAGTGGCGGTGCCGTAGCCAGTGGAACAATTCAAACGCATGTCCGCACCCTCGGGCTTTTCGCAAGAAACTTCACCATCACCTCTAGGATAAAACGGCGGCTCATCTGAAAACACCGCACGGATACCCATTTCCTCGGGCTTCGATCCCATCGGCACCGCATCAAAACCATGATGCTTTCGTAAATTTTTTCTCAACTGATGCAGCAAGGCGTCTTTTCCAGAAAAGGCGAGATCTCGCACACTGATCCGAGTTGCATCGCGACGTCCACCAGCACCACCACAAGTCACTACTGGCAACCCACGTTTCCGACACTCCGCAAGTAGTAGAGCTTTGTGCTGCATCGAGTCGATCGCATCGATCACGCCGCTTACCTCACCGCCAAGCACTTCCTCGATGGACCGCTCAGTGAAAAAACCTTCGATGACTTCGATCTCACATTCCGGGTTAATTGCGCGAACCCGTTCCGCCATGGCTGCCGTTTTCTGTTTTCCGATCTGGCCGTCCATCGCGTGGAGTTGGCGGTTCACATTGGTGATACAAATTTCGTCCAAATCCACCATACGTATTCTTCCAATCCCTGATCGCGCCAATGCCTCTACCGTCCATGAGCCTACCCCGCCGATCCCAACTACGATCACACGTGCTTGCGAAAACCTCTCCAACGCCCGCTCTCCGTAAAGGCGTGCAATTCCTCCGAAACGATTCTTTGACTCTTCGCTCAACATCTTGACGAAGCTTCCAACTTGCAGACGCGCCTTTCAACGTCCATCTCTAGTTCGTGCCCGAAATTCTTATCACCCTTGGCGACCCCGCTGGAATCGGTCCAGAAGTGATCGATGCCGCTCTTGCCTCCGGCCAGCTTCCTGCTGGCTTTGATTTCCGCGTCATCGGCGATCGCTCCGCAGGAACTCCAGGAAAACCCACCCGCGAATCCGCGCAAGCCGCGCTTAACGCTTTGGAGGAATCGGCACGCCTACTTCGCGAAACCGATGCCGCAGCGGTTGTCACCGGACCCGTTTCCAAAGAAGGTCTGCAAGCCATCGGTTTCCTTTTCCCCGGACAAACCGAATTTTTCACTCACGCCTACGGACTCGTGGAATCGGGCATGCTACTCACTGGCCCAACTCTCACCGTCGGTCTCGCCACGATTCATATTGGGATCTCCGAAGTTCCAAAATATCTCACCACTGAAAGCATCGTCACAATCGGAAAGTTAACTACTGATTTTCTAACAAAGAAAGGCATTGCATCTCCTAAAATTGCCGTCTGCGGCCTTAACCCTCACGCTGGAGAAAACGGCGCATTTGGCAATGAGGAAAAAACTGTCATCGTCCCCGCCATCGTTGCGCTCAACTCACTCGGGATCGCCACGTTCACCGGGCCACACGTGCCCGACGCCATTTTCCGTGATGCTGCGCAAGGGAAATACAATGCGGTCATCGCCATGTATCACGACCAAGGACTCATCCCACTTAAGTTGTTAGATTTCGACGAAGCCGTCAATGTGACGCTTGGACTACCAAAGCCCCGCACCAGCCCAGATCATGGAACCGCGTTCGCCATCGCCGGGAAAGGGATAGCGAATCCAGCTTCAATGATTGCGGCTATTAAGCTCGCTTGTGAATTAGCGTAAAACGCTATCAATTTGCCAGAGCAGGAAATACCTGTAGAAGAAATGAAGATGACGTAGATTACAAAATGCCTAGGTTATCTTGAATTCAGGTAGGATAGCTAACACGGCAAGAGTTTTCGAAATAGGCAGGGAATTCATATCAGTCGAACGTTGTCACCGAATGCAATTCTCTTTCACTCACCGACTTTCATTCTTTTGTAGAGCAATCCAAAGAAAGCCCAACAAATCCCGATCATTCCTGCCAGCACCCACCAGAATTTTTCCCAACCGTTTCCATCGGCATCGACACAAACGACGTGAAGCCAAGTGCAGAAAAACGATCCCACTAATGGACCGATTCCCGAGGCCATTAAACTCAATAAACCTTGCGCTTGTCCGCGCATCGATGGATCGACCCTACGATCCAAGTAAACTTGGGCTGTTACAAAATAAAGTGTGTAACAAACACCGTGTAGCGCCACTCCTGCAAATTGCCAAAAAATTATCCCAGAGAAACCGGCATATCCGCACATTGCATATCTGATTGCCGATATACCTAAGCCCCACATCAGTAACGTTTTCAGTCGGAATTTTAGCATCAGGGTGCCGAGAAAGAACAACGCGGCAACTTCACTCCACTGAGCAATGCTAACAGATGCGGTTGGAGCTTTATTCCCTAGCGCTTTAAAAAACTCGGCGGAATACATGTAGAAAGCGATCAGAGGAACCGAATACAATCCGGTAATTGTGAATAGAACCGCATGGTTGCGATTTTTAAACAACTGGAAGCCATCAATTCCAAGTGCACTTTTCCATGATTTCCCAGCTCCAAGCGGAGGAGTATGAGGTAAGGCAAATGCCAATAAGCCTGTTAGCAAACGGGCAACTCCAGAAGCATATCCCGACATCACAGTCAGATCAGAGTGGAGAACATAGCTGATCATAAAACCTGCAGCCATCCAACCGAACGTGGCACCTACTCGAACCATCGGATATTGGCGCTCTCCATGAGTGAGATGCGTAAGACTGATCGTCGCTAACAAACCCCAAGACGGACCCGACACCAACGAATAAGCAGCTAGACCAACCAAGAACCAAATTGGACCTAATCCGTAATCCAAAGCACCAAATGCCAATACAATGGTTATTGCCCCGAGCACTGAACTCCACGCCATCAACTTCTGCGCAGCTATCCTTTCGTCAGCCAGCGCTCCGCCGATCAAAGGAGAGATCAATGCGCAAATTGGAGGCACCGCAAATGCCCATCCGATCCAGCTTTGAAGACCTTCTGCCTTGAGATAATTGGTCAGCGAAGGCAACCAAAAACCAGGTGCCATACCGTGAAAAAAAAATACCAACCACAACAGTGGAAATGTTCCTTTCTTATATGCTTTTTCCTCCACAAACACGGGTTAGCTGGAAATTTTAAGATTTACCAAAATAATTTCCGCGCATCGGTCAGCCTCCGCCAATCTCTCCTTACTCTTTTCACCGCAGCCTATCAAATACCCATCTGCTTTCAGTTTTTCCAAACCTCTGATCACTCTGACATCAGATTTGATTCGTGGCATTTCGAGAATTCCAACTTTTGCGCCACCAGTTAATGCCTCGTAAACCATCGAGACCGAATCCTCACTCACCCAAACTTCTTCAGCACTTGCAAGTTTTTCAGCCAACCAACCCTGTCCCGTCTCTTGATGCGGAACAACCGTTAGACTCGGGATTTCTTTTTGAAGTTGTTCAAGAAAATCACTTGGGGTCCTCCTCGAATCAGCAACTTGCCAATTACCATCACGCGCTATGTCACGAATCTGAGAGATTAATCGATCTCCATCAAAACCATGAATCTTGGATGGGCCACCGATCAAAATCCATTTCTGCAATCTCTCCCCTTTCTTCGGAACTACCCGATTCAGTGCTCCTTTGCTCAAAATGACATGGGGATTGTTAGGAACATTTTGAAAATCGTGCTCCGGTGCTATGCACCAATCAAACCATCCTATCGGCAATCCCGGCTTCATCAACACGATGCTGCGAGCCCCATATTTTCTAGCTACCCACCATAACGAAAAATGCGAGCGATGACCCGCGCCAATGACTAGATCAGGAATTGGAAATTCCCGACTCGCCGCAAGCGCCTGCATAAACCTTTTAATTGGATTAATATCCATCTCGAGTCGCAGCACATGAATCTCAACCGCGGCGGCACGCGCCATCGCTTCAGCAAGTCCGAGTGATTGGTTCTCGTGACCCGCCTTACCAT
Source organism: Luteolibacter sp. (assembly GCA_044375585.1). Taxonomy (GTDB): domain Bacteria; phylum Verrucomicrobiota; class Verrucomicrobiia; order Verrucomicrobiales; family Akkermansiaceae; genus Luteolibacter. Next base: position 1,319 of record JBILMI010000126.1, on the reverse strand, counting down.
CGCTGATAATGAGAATATGAAGTGGTGCGCTCAATATGGACTAAAGGTGTAAGGTTCCACGCCACTTTGCAAAAACGAAATGAACGGAAGGATCGATACACCTATATCCTGCCGCGCATCATGTAAAACGGCTTTGGTGTGAATGATTTTCGGATACCACAAATAGGCGCGACCTCAATCAAGATCAGTTACGGCACACCGCCGAAGCTAAACAAATCACCGGAGTTCCGCAGACACCATCGCTTGGTAAATCGGATCGGTTTTCTCGAGCTCTTCGTGTGTGCCATCACTAACGATACGGCCATTCTTGAAAACAAGGATACGATCCGCGATTCGAATCGTGCTGAAACGGTGTGCAATGATAAGGGTTGTGCGACCTTTGACTAAATCGGCCAACGCCTGTTGCACCATCGCCTCGCTCTCTGTATCGAGAGCACTGGTTGCCTCATCCAAAATCAAAATCGGTGCATCTTTCAAAAATGCACGGGCAATGGCGATACGTTGGCGTTGCCCTCCAGATAGTAAATCGCCACGTTCCCCAACCGCAGTTTGATAGCCATCTGAGAAACCCATGATGAAATCATGAGCGAACGCTTTTTTCGCTGCAGCTTCGATTTCTTCCTGCGTTGCATCCAATTTCCCAACACGGATATTTTCTTCAAGTGTCCCAAGAAAAAGCGCGGGATTCTGTGGCACGACTGCGATACCAGCACGAAGATCATGCTTAAGAAAATCCTTAACGGAAATTCCATTCAAACGAACCTCTCCTTGTTGCGGATCGTAAAATCGCGGCACCAAATGCGCAAATGTCGTTTTACCTGCACCACTAGGTCCAACCAATGCAACCACCTGGCCTGCCGGAATGGTTAGGTTCACATCTCGCAATACAGGCTCTTCATGATATGCAAATGTCAGGTGATTGAATTCAATCTCAACATCTGAGACAGGACATGGCTTTGGCGACTCAGGATTTAAAATCGCGTCGTCCGCATTCAAAATATAATCAAGCCGATCTACTGATGCTTTTCCTTGCTGGAAAAGCGCATGCATATTGCCGAGTTTTTTAATCGGCTCGTATGACATATAAAGTGCCATACCGAGAGCAAGAAATCCCTCTAGAGTCATTCCGGCTCGAACTCCAAAATAGAGAGCTGCCGCAAAACCTGTCGCAGCAACCACTTCGATCGAGGGGGAAATTATTTGGCGATATTTCACCACTTTCATTCCCAATTTTAAAATCTCAGCGATCCTGAGTTTGAAACGATCAATCTGAGGCCTCTGGAGATTGTATCCGCGAATCTCCAGAGCCGACTGTAAGT
>JBILMI010000125.1:0-6734 GCA_044375585.1 Luteolibacter sp. | reverse complement strand
TTTTGATCCTGATTTAGCGCGGAACCGTTACCGGACTTTTAAGGAAAAAACTTACGATGCGTTGGTCTCACTGAAGCAAATCTTCCATTATCATTTCATTAACGCGCAGGCACCGATCAACGTGGTACAGCAAAACATCATTCGTGAGTTAGAGTATCAGAGTTCTCTGGAGCTTGATCCGCGGACTTATGATACGCTTCGGCATATTCCCTTAGCGGATGAGATTGTGGTCAAGGCTCGCCAAGAACTGGTGAATCGCTTGGATAGCTATCAAGTGGAGCACACGGAAATCTTTCAGAAGGTGGTGAATTTCATCCAAGAGAAAATGATGCCCGTTATCAAGCGCTACGCGGTAACGGGTCGCGCGACCGTGAATACTGAGGAACCGCTTTTCCATGATCCGGTCGCGGTTGCAATTTTGATTGATGTGTATTCAGAGCGTGGATTCCAAGCGATGGTAGATATTCATCGTGTGGAAATCCCAGAGAAAGTGGATTTGAATACCGGTATTATTTCCACGCGTGAGAAGAAAGTGTATCGGATGACGATCTTTTTCACGGGTTCGAAGATCCGCCGTGGGTAATCAGCTGGTATAAGAGTTTTTAACCACAGATGAATGCGGATGAACGCAGATCAAGATGAAAAATCTTTTCCCCATCTGTGTTCATTAACGTTCATCTGTGGTTCATTTTCCCTAGCTTGATTGCCATGCCATTTTCGTATCGTGATAATCCGCTGGATTTGATCTGAATTGCTGGATAGGTTCTTTTTTTAACCAACCAGACCCTGTGCAAATCCTCATCCGTAATATCGATCGCAATCTCACTCAGCCGGAGATTGTTTGTTTATTTAGAAAATATGGGCGGGTGAATTCTTGTGTGATTGTCAAAGACGAGAAAACGGGACTTTCCAAAGGTTTCGGTTTTGCCGAGATGCCCAAGCTGGATGAGGCGACGAAAGCGATTGAAGAGCTGAATGGACATAAGTTAGGGACTTCTATTTTAAGAGTAAAACGCGCGGCAAATTCTACGGTTTCGAAAAAAGCGCCTAAATTGGAGCAGACGGAAAGACCAAGATCATTTAGATCGGACAGGTATGACAAATCGGACCGATCTGATGACAAAAAAAGACCGCCGAGAGCGAGTCGCACGAAACGGCGCTAATCAGCCGAGTTGGTTGATTGCTTTGGTGATTTCGTCTTCCCTTCCAGCTTCGGTTCGGATGAACAGTTCTTGCAGACCTTTCTCAGTTTGAGTGACGGCTTTTAATCCACCAGAGACGGGGCGTTGGATGCGGATCGATCCTGTGGATTTTTCCTGGCCTAAAGATTTACCACCGTAGGATCGGCCGATGATCACGCCGATCACGCCCTGCATGGCCTCGATTTTCGCGATGACACGCAGGCATTCTTTGGAGGTGGATTGATGGCGGCCGCGGGAAGGCATGGTGGGGTAGATGCTGAAAAATTGAAAAGCTGAAATACTGAGAGGGAAGCCTTGAGAGAGTGATGAATGTGAGGCTGTTCGTAAAGGGGATTGCAAATACAGGGCTCATAGTGGATGAACGGCGTGGATGTCAGTTAAGGCAACATGGAAAGTTAGTGTGGCAGTGATGCTGAGCCGATTGCTCGGTTTGGTGCGGGAAGTGTTGTTTGCTGGCTTGTTTGGCGGTAGTCGCTGGATGGACTGCTTTTATTTGGCTTTTCGGGTGCCGAATTTGCTGCGCGACCTGTTTGCAGAAGGCGCGCTTTCGCAGGCGTTCGTGTCGACGTTTTCTAAGAAACTAAAATCGGATGGAGTAGAGAGTGCCTGGGTTTTGGCGAACCGAATGATGACGCTTGCAGCGGTATTTATGAGTTTGCTGTCATTGGTGGGGATTGCGTTTGCTCCTTGGATTGTGGATTTGCTGACCTCATTTTCTAAAACTGGAGAAATCGAGCGAAAGTATAATCTCGAGGAGATTTCCCTGATGGTGGAGATGGTGAGGGTGATGTATCCGTTCATAGCCCTAGTTTCATTATCCGCTTTGGTGATGGGCATGTTGAATGCGCGGGATGTATTCGGAATGCCGGCGATGGCTTCTTGCTTCTTTAATATCGGATCGATGATTGGAGGTGCTGCGATTGGATACTGGATGGATCCAGAATGGGGGCCACGCAGCTTGGTCGGATTTTCATGGGGTGTGTTGATTGGTGGAATCTCGCAGTTGGTCTGCCAGTTTCCGTCATTGCGCGCGGTAGGCTATCGGTTCGCAGCGAATTTTAAATGGAACGATCCTGGAGTTAAAAAGATCCTCCAACTGATGGTTCCAGCCATCATCGCTGCTTCGGTGACTCAGGTGAATGTGTTAGTAAATTCCATGTTTGCCTATGGCGTAGGCGAAGGTGCGGTGAGTTGGTTGAATTATTCATTCCGTCTAATGCAATTGCCCATCGGTGTATTCGGTGTGGCTGTGGCGACTGTGACTCTTCCTGCCATGTCTCGTGCGGCTGTTAACGGGATAGGAGAAGACTTTGCTCCTACTTTACTCAAGGGATTAAAGCTCGTTACCTTTTTGGTATTTCCCGCAACGGTGGGTTTGGTGTTCTTGGCAGAACCTATTGTCAGTCTGATTTACGAATATGGTAAATTCGATTCCTTGGATCGATTAGCAACAGCCGGAGCCCTGCGGGCTTATGGATATGGATTGTTATTTTATGCAGGTTTGAAAGTGCTTCAGCCAGCATTTTATGCGATCGATAAGCGATGGTTTCCAATGATCGCAAGCTTGATGGCTTTGGTTGTCAATTTGGTTTGTAACTACACTTTTGTATTTATTTTTAAATGGGGTCACGAATCGCTTGCTCTAACAACCAGTATAGTCGCCAGCTTGAATTTCTTCTTCCTCTACTTCGCAATGATGCGCTACGCGGGTAATATTGGAACCAAAGCTCTGATCATTGCATTTTTGAAAATCGGTTTCTCGACGGCGGTGATGGCTGCGGTTTGTTATTATGGAAATCAACTTTTGTTAGGTGATCTCAGTCACATGATGTTTTTGAAAAAAGCACTATCGGTCTTCGGAATCATCGGTCTGGCCGGTGTGGTTTATCTGATTACCGCGTTGATTTTGAAGGTGGAAGAGATAAGCGACGTCGTGGCGTTGGTGAAGCGGCGCTTAGGGCAGTAGTGGAGCAAGCGGGTCTCTCGACTTGAGGGCTGCCGTGAGACACGGCAGCTCCTTCTTCGTTACCAAAACATTTCGGAATTCAATAGGTGCGCCCTCTGCTTGAAATGCGATGAATGCGAGGGTAAGGAATTATATTTTTTGAATAGGAAGGCTAGAAGCCTTGGTTATGTTTTACTTTTCTGGTGGGGTTTATTGTCAGTTTGAAGAATCAATCAAAGTAGATATTTCTTTTGAACTTGTAGCGTATAACGATGAGGTGGGAACTAATTTGGCAGGTGAGTTGGATCGAAATATCAAAGATTTTAAAAGTTAGAATTTTTCAAAAAATATAAGTTACGTGAAACAGTGACCAGATTTGTAGGCAAGATGCTATGGATTGCGGTCTGGAAGCTTCGTTTTATTTTTTAATCCGGAACGAAGGCTTGCGTTTTCGGGTGTTTGGGTTGGTTTAGTTGCTGTGAGATCTGAAAGTAAAATCTATGCTTTGTTGGCGACAGCAAGGATTGCGAACGTGCCGAGCGTGGTGAGCAACCTCGGAGTAGGGGTCTTATTGGGATCGATCCATAACGGCAGAGATTTCGCATGGCCTTGGTGGCTGATGATTGCCGCGATTTTATTCTATGTTTCAGGTAATTTTCTGAATGACTGGATGGATAGGGATTGGGATAGGGAAAAGCGGCCGGAGCGTGCTTTACCACGTGGGATGTTTTCGCCGATATCGTATCTCAGAGTTGTGATTCTGGGACTGGGAGGTGGGCTGCTTATCGCGGCGTTTTATGGATGGATGGCAGTTATTGCCGCCGCGGTATTGGTGGGATTGATCATTTTATATAGCGTCGTGCATAAAAAAGCGGCTTGGTCGGTGATTCCGATGGGATTGTGTCGGGCTTGTTTGCCGATTCTGGGCTATGTTGCGATGAGTGGAAATTTATCGGGAACTGTTTTGTTTCCGGCAGTTGGCTTGTTGCTTTATGTGTTGGCTCTATCTTTGAGTGCTCGCTGGGAGGCGAGGGGAAATTTGCCGGTTTCTGATAAATGGATAGCCCGTGGGCTGTTATTGGGGGCTGGTTTATTTGCTGCGATTTTACCGATATTCATTCTTTCCAGCATGGGGAGTGTCATTCAACCAAACATGGGTTGGATCGGTTTGGTTCCTTTTGCTTCGTGGTTACTACTCTGTATGTTGAGGTATCAATCGCCGGTATCGGCGCATGTTTCTGCATTGCTTGCTGGAATTCCTTTTATCGATTGGATTCTGTTGTTTCCCTTGGCAAAGATTTGGTTGAGTTCGGGGCGGGTGGAGAGTGATGAGCCGATGTATCTGATTGCGTTGTTTTTGGCTCCGAGCTGCTTTGTAGTAGGGCGTCTGTTGCAGAGACTGGCGCCTGCGACTTGATTTTAGATTTTGCAAATGGGTTTTCATTTTTCACCGCAAAGCAGAAAGAGCGGATCGAAGCTTAGTCAAAGTCGCAGAGGGACGCAGAGGGGGATATTTGTTTCAGTGCTTGATGTTTCCCTTATCATGGAGTCCATTCTGTTTAGATATTTCATGAGTAGTATTGCAGATAAACAGGAGAGATTATTGGAGGATTTAGCGATTTTCCAGGATTGGACGGAGCGGTATGAATATGTGATTGGTTTGGGTAAAAAACTTGAGTCGCTGGCCGATGAAGCTCGGGATACGGATCATTTGATTAAAGGCTGCCAATCTCAGGTCTGGTTGGATGCGGTAAAGAAGGACGGACGGGTTTATTTTTACGCCGATTCAGATTCGTTGATCACCAAAGGCATGATTGCCTTGTTTATCGGTGTCTTGAATGGGGAAAAACCGGATGATATTTTGACGGCAGACATGAGTTTTATAGAGAAAACAGGACTAAAAGAGCATCTCGCGCCGACACGAGCGAATGCGCTCAATTTGATGGCAACCCAGATGAAGCAACGGGCATTGGTTTTCGCTGGATGACGCATTGCCGTTGACGGTTTGGCTTGGGTGCATAGAAGCTTCGAACATGTTCATTGATCACATCAGGATTTTGGCGAAAGCAGGAGACGGTGGAGACGGCGCGGTTTCATGGCGTCGTGAGAAATTTGTCCCACGCGGAGGTCCGGATGGTGGCGATGGTGGAAACGGTGGTAGGGTCATGTTGGTGGTCGATAATTCGACAGATACCCTGCGTCAGTATCATTTTGATCCGAAATTAATTGCCGAGGACGGCAGACCGGGCGGTGGGCACAAAAGAACAGGTAAGGGCGGGCAAATCAAAATCGGCAAAGTGCCTCCCGGAACTGTGGTGTATCGGACGAGCGCGGCGACGGTCAATGAGGCTGTCGAGCATGAGCGCAGCGATGAAGGTATCGATCTTGATCCGATTGCGGACCTTGTTGAAGAAGGCCAGACTTTTATTTTGTGTGAAGGTGGAATCGGTGGAGAAGGAAACTTCAAATTCCGTACGGCAACAAACCAGACTCCAATCGAACACACGCTCGGAACTCCTGGGCAACAGGGTGTGTTTTATTTAGAACTACGCCGCATCGCCGATGCTGGATTGGTGGGTTTTCCGAATGCGGGTAAGTCGACCTTGTTAGGAAAAATTTCTGAAGCGAAACCTAAAGTTGGTTCGTATCCATTCACGACGCTTCAGCCAATGATTGGCGTGGTGGAGTTCGGTGGCTTCCGTCGTTGCACCGTTGCGGATATTCCTGGATTGATCGAAGGAGCACATGAAAACCGTGGTTTGGGTCACGAGTTTTTACGTCACATTACGCGTTGCCGAGTGTTACTTTTTGTGGTCGATATGGCGGGCAGTGAGGGTCGAGATCCGATTAGTGATCTCCAGATTTTACGCACGGAGATCAAAGAGTATGATGAGGATCTTGCGAAATTTCCGTGGAAAGTCATCGCTAACAAAATGGACTTGGAAGGATCGGAAGAGAACCTAGCTATGTTCCGGACACGTTTCCCTAAGGTTGATATCATTCCAATTTCAGCTGATACTGGACAAGGATTGGATGATCTCAAACTCATGTTGGACAGTGAGGTTTCCCAAAAAGGGCGGAAATGATTCATCATTCCGTCTTTGTCTATGGAACTCTGAGAAAGGGTGGCTCGAATCATTTTCGAATGGATGGAGCTGAGTTCGTTGGATTGGGTGCGGTGATGGGCGCGATCTATCTGATCGATTCCAATTCTGATTTAGTATTTCCCGCTTTAAAGTTAGAAGCTGACAGTCGGGTTGTCGGCGAGTTCTATCATGTTTCTGAAGCTCAACTCGTTGAGTTAGATGCGTTTGAGGGAATTTCTGAGCATTACGAAGAGCCATACGAATACCGACGTATGATGGTGAGTGTTGAATTAGAGTCAGGAGAACTCATGCCTGCTTGGGTATGGGTATGGAATTCGTGTTTAGACGGAATCTTGCCTCTGCAAGAGGGTGATTGGTTGCTTTATGAGCCGAATCCGAGTTGATTGGTTGGGTTGCAAATCATTCCTCCAAATCTGCTTCTGCAAGCTTACAGCCATGGGGTTTTTCCGATGGCGGAGAAGGGCGAGATTTTTTGGTATG
>JBILMI010000015.1:0-24634 GCA_044375585.1 Luteolibacter sp. | reverse complement strand
GACACTCGCGCTGCCTGATTCACTCGAAAAAAACAAAGCACTCGACCAGTCAGTTCGCATATGGGCTCTAAATGAACGCGACAGCATGAGCACATGGCTTAATTCACAATCCGCTGGAGACTCTTCAGATCATCTGCGCTCAATCGCCTCCATCATCATTGCAGAGAATCATCCGATAGAAGGAGCGGCATTAGCAGTCGCGATTAGCAATCCTCTAGTCAGACGAGACGCTATCGTAGATGTCATTCGACAGTGGCAGAAAACTGATTCTAAAGCTGCAAATGAATGGATAAATCAACAATCACTCGATGCTGAGACTCTAGATCGAATTGAGAGATAATGGATTGATAATTGATCCCATCATCCCCTCACAAACTCTCAGCGCATCCAGATTCCCTTTCACGTCATGCACACGGTGGAGCATAACTCCTTGCTTCCTTGCTAAGGCGGTCACCGCAGCTGTGGCGGCATCGCGTTGCGAGGGTAACTCTGCATTGAAAAGTTTCGAGAAAAACGATTTTCGAGAAACTCCTAACAACAACGGCTGTCCGTGAGGTGCCAGCTGATCGAGATGATTCAGCAACGTGAGATTATGCTCCAAGGTTTTTCCAAAACCAATACCCGGATCAAAACAGATTCGCTCTCGCTCGATACCCGCAGCAGTCAGTGTCACCAAACGTTCTTCAAAAAACACACGGATATCATTAACGACATCACCATAAGTCGGATTCTTTTGCATGCTCTGGGGCGTTCCCTGCATGTGCATGACGACCAATCCGCAATGACTTTTCGCGCAGACGGAGATCATATCTGGATCAGCTGTTAGACCGGAAACATCGTTGACGATATCCGCACCCGCAAGGATCGCCGCTGCAGCGACTCCAGCCTTTTTGGTATCGATGGAAATCCATCCCTCCCACTCCTCCCTCAATCGCTCGATGACTGGGATCGTGCGTGAAATTTCTTCCCCTTCTGAAACTTCTGCCGCACCGGGTCGGGTGGATTCTCCCCCGATATCGATCATCAACGCGCCTTGTTTGATCATTTCACGAGCATGATCCATCGCTTTCTGAACGTTATCAAAACATCCACCATCCGAAAAAGAATCCGGCGTGACATTGAGAATTCCCATCACCTGCGCACACTGTGAGAGATCGATCAATTTTCCGTTTACTTTCCAAATCATCCGCCCAGACGCTAACGGATCATCCCCTGAGCCTAAAGAGGAAAATAGAATCACAGATTAACGCAGATAATGAATGAGTTGCAGCGACTGCCAGTTACACCCACAGGGCGAAATCAAAATTCTTCATAAGTTCTTCAGAAATAACGTCCATCTGCAGTTCATGATACTTTCTAGCAACCGAACCCGCACTGCTCTGGCGTGTGAAAAGCTGAGTAAGAATTCAAGATAATACGGAGGTTGAATGTAAGAGTAAAAATTTCTCGCGCTTTTCCCAAACCCGTCCATTTTCTGATCATGTCTTGGAACGATACATTCATGGAGCTCTTCGCCCGCTGTGCCAGTGCTTATCAGTCGGGAAATTTTGATTACAAAAACGATTACTCCACAGCGGATCTCAATTTCTTAAAAAGCATCGGCTACAAACCGCGGGAGTTTTTCGATTTCATTGAGGACTACAACGACGAGCAAGAACCAACTCCCACCACCGCCCTGCTCATCGCCGCGGCACGTCGTGACTATTTTATTGTCCAACAAAACGGCATCATCAGCGACAAAACCATCACCCGCGATGACTTACCTTCGTTTGGCGAAGAATTGGACGATATTCCCTACTTGCCACGCATTCTCAGTAAGGCCCGCGGCAAAATTAAGGGTGAGCTCGATCCCGATATCATGTTTGGCTGCGGGGGAGATCGGAATTTTTGCCAAAAGAACGGCAACATCGAACTCGCCGATTTTCTACGTCACGTATGGGCCGCAGGTGATAATGACCAAAAAGTCGCCGATTGGGTGAAGAACTGCCGTGGCTAGATTTTATTGATTTTCCAAAACGAAAAATCTAGAAAAACCCCGCTTTACAAGAACCTACCTCTTACCCATATTCCGCCACTCATGATTTTCGCCGCAACTTCCATCCCTTGGCTGAGCCTCAGCATCACAATGCTTCTAGTCATTTTCGTTATCGTCTGCATCTTGATGGCAGTCGTCGTCTTGATTCAACGTCCAAAACAAGATGGACTCGGCGCGGCCTTCGGCGGTGGCGTGACGGATCAATTGTTTGGCGCTAGATCCACCGATGTATTCCAAAAAGCGACTTGGATTCTAGGCACACTGTTTTTCCTTCTCTGTTTCACTCTCGCTATTTTGCTTTCAAAACAGAACAAGAGCAAATCCCTTCTGACTGATCCCAAACCTGCTGCGGCAGTGATTAAGGATCAACCTGCTCCTGCTGATGAGGCACCAACTCCACCAGCTTCACTGGTGAACGAGCTTCCAGAGACTCCAGCTCCAACAGAGACTCCAGCTCCAACAGAGACTCCAGCTCCAACAGAGACTTCGACAACACCTGAGAAAATTCCTACTCCAGCCCCTCAGGGAAATTCTGGGGACAAACCTGAGTAAGCTTGGCGCTTGCAAGGTGTGAACGGTAAACTTCAGGGAAATTCAGATCAAGCTGAGCTACCTATCTGGGCTCGCGATGATACTTTTCCGCCCGCACCTGATGGATTCGGTTGGATCGATCACAAAGGAAATAAGCATCCCTGTGATTCTCTAAATGAAATTTCCGACAAGATCCGGAATGACTCCAAAAACTCCCTCCAACTCGTTTGGACTCCAAGTTCTAATTTCTGCAAGCTTCCCGACGAAATAGACTCCTTTCGTGAACCCATGCACAAGGTCCGGCAAAGCTGGGCAGAAGAAGACCGCACCAAAACTCAGAATCGCCTCAGATGGATGAGTAGCGCAGTCGCCCTATACATCGCCTACATCGCTTACGGAAAATGGCTACAACTCATTCATATCCAGCAGTCGAATGGTGTGAGTCCCGATTTTTTTCAAGAGCTTACCTGGCTAGCCTCAGGCCTCATCCAATCGACTTCTGTGGGCTTATCACTCGTAGGCTATCTCATTTTTGGATTCATCCCTTGGTATCAAGCACAAAAATATCATCGAGAAATCCACCTCCATTATCACACCCGCGAATCGAACATTCCAACGCTTCGATTCGAAACTTGGTTGGCTTTTCAAAAATCGCCCGTCACTAAGATCATCTTTATCGCGATCTCTATCGTATTTCTAGCTCAGGCCATCGGTGATCAATCCATTCTTAGCTTTCACGAATCTGTCGTGGAAGCCGGCTTAGTAAAAAACGCATACGCTAAAGGTGAATATTTCAGACTCTTCACCGCTCCTTTTCTCCATGGAGGACTACTGCATTTTGTCATGAACATCCTGGCACTGCTCTACCTCGCTAAGCGCATGGAAGTCTTCGCTCGTTGGCCACATCTACCAAGTGTCTTTCTTTTCTCCTCACTCATGGCTGGAGAAACATCCGCCCGCTTAACCGATACAACTTCTGTCGGCTCCTCCGGCGGCTTGATGGGATTACTTGGATTCCTACTTGTTTTTGAAACCTTGCACCGCCGCCTCGTCCCACGCAACGCTCGTCGCCGACTCCTAGCCGGTGTTTTCTTAACCGCTTTAATTGGAGTGATTGGCTACCGTTTCATCGATAACGCCGCTCACTTGGGTGGGATCGTCGCAGGCATGATCTACGCCGGAATCGTTTTCCCTACATCCAGCTCCCCAACCCGACCCAACAGCAACCTCACAGATCGCATCGTCGGCAGCGCTTGCCTTGGTGTCATCTTATACTCCAGCGCCCTAGCAGTAGTGAAAATCCTGAGCTGATTCATTTTTGGACCGCGCAACTCCAGCCCACCTCGATGCAGTCGGTGATCGCGCTTAGACGCACTCAGCATCGACTCCGCTCACTCTATTTTCACCCTTCACTCTTCACCCTCATCATTCACTCTTCAATGTATTGCTTGCACGCAGGTAAAGTCCGCGTTTAGGCTATCACCATCATATGAGTGAACGACGGGTTGTAATTACTGGCATTGGTTGTATTTCGCCTTTGGGAAATGATCTCGAATCAACTTGGGATGGATTGAAAAATGGCCGCAGTGGTGTCCGCAAAATCCAATCGATCGATACCGAGCAATTCGAGTGCAAAATCGCCGGTGAAATCCGCGATTTTAATGCTGACGGATATTTCAACGTCCCCAAAGACGCCCGCCGTTCGGATCGCTACGTGCAATACGCAGTCGCCGCATCAAAAATGGCGATGACAGACTCTGGCCTCGATAAGGAAAAAATCGATGCCCGCCGCTACGGTGTGATGGTCGGCAGCGGTATCGGCGGTCTCTCAACCCTTGAGCGTGAACATACAGTTTACATCGAAAAAGGCCCTCGCCGCGTCTCCCCTTTCACCATTCCGATGATGATCTCGAACATCGCTTCTGGTATCATCTCCATGGAACATGGCCTCCTCGGCCCAAACATGGTGATCGTGACTGCATGCGCCACATCAAACCACAACATCGGTGAGGCATGGCGCATCATTAAATTCGGCGATGCCGATGGTTTTCTCTGCGGTGGCGCAGAAGCAGCAGTTCTTCCAATGGGACTTTGCGGCTTCGCTAGCATGAAAGCCCTCAGCACTCGCAACGACGATCCCGAAGGGGCTTCCCGCCCTTTTGATAAAAACCGCGACGGCTTCGTCATGGGCGAAGGCGCAGGTGTGGTCATGATCGAAGAACTCGAAACCGCAAAAGCTCGCGGTGCGAAAATTTACGCCGAGCTTATCGGTTACGGCGTCAGTGCAGATGCCTACCACCTCAGTGCCCCATCACCCGATGGCAGCGGTCCCGCTTACGCGATCGGCATGGCTCTCAAACACGGAAAAGTTAACCCAGAAGACGTTCAATACCTCAACGCCCACGCCACCTCCACCGGACTCGGCGACGTTGCAGAAACCAAAGCGATCAAACTCGCTTTCGGCGACTACGCGAAAAATGGCCTGTTGGTGAGTGCCACCAAATCCATGACCGGCCACATGCTTGGCGCAGCAGGCGGCATCGAGCTCATCGCCAGTGTGATGGCTATCATCGAAGGCGTGATTCCACCAACGATCAACATCGAAGAACAAGATCCCGAGTGCGATCTCGATGTCGTTCCTAACGTCGCGCGCGAAGTGCCTGTCAAAGTTGCTCTCAGCAACAGCTTCGGCTTCGGGGGCCACAACGCCTCCGTGTTGGTCAAAAGATTCGAGGACTAAACCTTTGGGAAATATCCACCATCGTCAGCTATCCGAAGTCGCTTTCTCAGATACGGATGCGAGTGGATGGGTGCATTTTTCCAAAATCCTGAGCTACGTCGAAAACACGGAGCACCGTTTTTTTCACTCTCTCGGCATTTCCGTTTTCTCTAACAACAGCGCCTGGCCACGAGTGAAAAAATCATGCGACTACCGCTGTCCGCTTCTTTTCCAAGATCCTTTTGAAGTCATACTAAGCCTAACAAAAATCGGCATTAGCTCCATTCACCGGCAATTCCAAATCCTGAAACCCGACACCGCCCTCGTCGCCGAAGGCGAAATGATCAGCGTAAGAGTCGACTCCCCCAGAACCCCCACCGCCTTCACGGTGGGCGAACGCACCAAACTTCTCGAGTAATCATGAACCCAGAAGAACCCGAAATCGGCGGCCGTATCTTTCTCGTCCCCACTCCCATTGGTAACCTCGGCGATATGACCTTGCGTGCAATTGAGGTTCTCAAATCTGCCGATCGGATCGCCTGTGAAGACACTCGCCACTCCGGCATCTTGCTAGCCCACCACGGAATTTCAGGAAAGTCTTTGGTTTCACTTCACGAACACAACGAGGCACGCAAAGCACCGGAACTGGTCGCCGCTGCAAAAGCAGGTGAATGCATCGCCTTCATCAGCGATGCCGGCATGCCCGGCGTTTCAGATCCGGGATACCGCCTCGTGCAAGCCTGTCTGGAAGCCGATGTCCCATTCGAAGTCCTACCCGGTCCTTCAGCTGTTCTCACCGCACTCATCGGCTCCGGTCTTCCCTGCCACGCGTTTCGTTACGGTGGTTTCCTCTCAGTGAAATCTGGCAAACGCCGCAGCGCCATGCAGGAAGTCATCGACAGTGGAGAAACTGGTATCTTCTTCGAAAGTCCCCATCGCATCGTCTCGACCCTGAAAATTCTCGAAGAGATCGCGCCAAACGCAAAAGTCTGCGTCGCCCGCGAACTCACCAAAAAATTCGAAACCTATCACCGCGGAACTGCGAAAGAACTTTTGGAATGGTTTGAAGCCCGCACACCCAAAGGCGAAATGGTGATTCTCATGAACGGTGCGTGACTTTCTCCGCCCGCTATCCCACAAGCGTCGCATGAAAAAATTATTTCCACTCACCTCTGCCTCACACAAACCCGCCCGCGTCATCGAAGGCATCAAGGCCGACATCCGCAAATATCTCAAACGCGAACGTCGCAAACCCCTACCCGAAGAAACCGATTTCTGGGATTTTGACTGCCGCGCCGGCAAAGATGCCGAAACCGCTCAAACTATCCACGTCTCCGAAATCACCAAACCCGTCGATGCAGCAGCAGAACATGGCTGGGATTCGGTCTATATTGAGATCCTAGCCAAACCCGCCAAACGCACAGCTAAGGAAAAAGAAGCGACTGAGCATGAGAGCGAGTGATGATCAATTTGGCAGCCCCGTTATGGTCGCGCTACCCTTCATCCCATACGTTTTAACAAATGTATTAAATCTCTTCTGACTTTGCTGGACGAATCGTAAAAAAGCAGCTTCAGTTCCCTCGCTTCTACAAAAAAAACAATGCCGCCGTGGTGAAATGGTAGACACTGCGGATTTAAAATCCGTTGCTTTCAAAGGCGTGCCGGTTCGAGTCCGGCCGGCGGTATTTTTTTCTAACATCAATCCTGAGACAAAAAATTACGGATCAGACGTAAGCCCGCGTCTTGGCTTTTTTCTGGGTGAAACTGGCAAGCCAAGATTTTTCCCTTCTCCACGGAAGCAGCAAACTCCTCACCGGCGTAATTGGTCCGTGATACGTGCCATGTCGGATCTTCAAGCACCGGATAAAATGAATGCACAAAGTAGAAATACGGCTCTTCGCCTAGACCATCCCAGAAATGTGAAACTGGCTGATCCGGACAAGCGGCGTTCCAACCCATTTGTGGAATTTTCTTTCCTGCCTCTTCGCGGAAACGAACACAGCGACCTTTGATCAATCCAAGTCCTTCAACCCCTGGCGCCTCGACACTGCCTTCGAACAATATCTGATAACCGACACAGATCCCGAAATAGGGTTTACCAGCAACAAGCCACTGTTTCAAAGCATCAACCAAACCACGCTTGGACAACTGTGCCATCACATCACCAAACTCTCCCTGGCCGGGAAGTATAAGATGCGTGAGTCCTTCAAGCTGATCTGGTTGACTCACAACCACAGGATCCACCTCAAGCGCATGCAAAGCATTTGCTACACTGCGGAGATTTCCACCGCCGTAATCTAACAATCCAACCTTCACAAAGCTTCTTTAGTGCTAGGAATTCCTTTGACCCGCGCATCCTTTTCACAAGCTTGGCGAAGTGCTCGTGCCAAGCCTTTGAAAATAGCTTCAGCAATGTGGTGACCATCGCGGCCATACAAAACCTCAACGTGAATGTTTGCACGAAGGTTCGATGCCAATGCACGGCAAAACTCCTCCACCAATGAAAACGGCATATTAGGAGCAGAAGGCGTCCCCGCTGGGGCACGGAACTCCAAGTGTGGACGATTACTCAAATCCACCACCACACGCACTAAAGTTTCATCCATCGGCAAATAGGCACAGCCATAGCGACAAATCCCCTCCTTCGTCCCCAACGCCTCGCGCATGCACTCACCGAGCACAATTCCCGTGTCTTCGATCGTGTGGTGAAAATCGACATCGATATCACCTTCCACGGAAAGCTTTAAATCAAACAGTCCATGCTTGGAAAATAATGTCAACATGTGGTCAAAAAACGGAATTCCCGTTTTAATCTCGGATGACCCTTCACCATCGAGATCCACACTTAAATCGATCTTGGTTTCGGCGGTTTTTCTACTGCTCTTGGCAATTCGTTGGCTCATAGCTTTTAATAAATTCGTTTCTACTGTTTTGAATGAATGCGCTCTGTGAGCATCGTCATATAAGGCTCAGGCATCCGCTCACGCTTCAGTTTATCTAAAATAATCTTCTGATCCTCTGTTGATGCTCCGGGTAGTTTCTCCCAAGCTTCGGAATAAGTGTCCTCTAAGGATATCATTTCTGAGTTGTTTTTTGTAGGGCTGTTGAGACGTTTCATTTCAACATCAACCTGACGCAGTGCTTCGACCAAGGATTCTTTGTGAAATGCATCCGGCGTAATCCAGGCATTCTTCATGGTTTTTTCGGCATCAAATCTCTTCACTAAAATTGCCATTTTCTCATCAAGCGCTCGCTGAGTGATCATTCTTTCCTCAATCGACATACGCACCAAACCTGCTTCACGAGATTTTAACCGAGCATCATAACTCGCCAAACTCTCATTCAAGCTAGATTGGTAATATAACAAAACCTGTTTGATCTTTGGAATAAGTTCATTCCTTGAATTGGCATTCGGAAACTTCGCCTCATAATCCGTAAATAACCGTAACGCGCCAAGGAAATTTCGGTTGCTTATATCGCGATAAATTTTACGCACTGCAATCAATTGATCGTAAGTATAGGCTGTCGCTAAATACTCATCAGCCGTGACCATTTTAAGAGAAAGTTTTATCCCACCAGCACGAACAATTTCAAGTTCCTCCTTCAGATTCTCTTGGATCAGTTTGGCGTCTTTAAGCTTTTCACTACGTGGGAAATTTTTGATGAAATTCTCCACTATTTTTAATCTCTCCTCATAATCCATCACCCCAAGTAAATCAGGCACGGGAGTCAATTCTTTCAATTTCTTAAATTCCCATTCGTCAGGGCTCTGCTTAGTGATCGATTTGATATCACTTTTTAGAAATTTCTTCTCGTCCTTAATTCCCTTTTTGACCTCAAGCTCAAGTAGATAGGTGGTTTCATCTTCAGAAATAATCTTACCCTCATAGCTCTTTCCGTTGCTCAGCAAAATCGTGTCGGCGGGTGCCTGAGCTGTAGAGAAAATGCAACAGAAACTAAACAATGTGAAAAATCGGAAATACATAAGGGCTTTTGAAAAACTAGCGTCGCCCAGTATGTAACCATCGTTTTCCGCAATAATGCAAGCGTAGAGCACGGATTCACCTGATCACTCAAAACTGTCAACGAAACCCTAATTTCAAAGAATCTTGCCACCAAAAAGAAAAGACTTTCGCTGAGTTCCCGCTTCGATATTCTCCTGCAACTCGAATTTACTTCCGCGTGATCAGTATCGCCATCTCAAGCCAAAAAGGGGGTGTGGGTAAAACCACATTGTCCATCAACCTCGCCCACGCCTTCGCTCGTGCGGGCTTCAATACACTACTTATCGATGCCGATCCTCAAGGCTCCGTTGGTTTATCTCTAACACGCCAGTCGCGATTACTGGCTGGTTTTTATGATTACCTGGCAGATCCAAGCATTTCGATGGATCGTTTGATTGTGCCAACCCGTCTGAAAACCTTCTCACTCGTTGCCGCTGGACAAGCCAGTGACTACGAAGCAGGAAATGGTTCATCCGGCTCTCATCTCACTCGCGTCCGTACATTCCTCAGCCAAGTCGCAACTCGTGGATATGACATTTGCCTCATCGATACCGCTGCGGGTTTATTTGGTATCAGCAATGACATCATCGCCTCGACCAATGCGGTGATGGTTCCCCAACAAGCCGAGCCGCTGGGCATCCGATCTGTCCCAAAACTTTTGGAAGGCCTCAACCGCATCCGCATCATCAATCCGCGTCTCCACGTGCTTGGGATTTGTCTAACAATGCTTCAATACAATCTCCAAGAAAGTCATGAAGCTGCCGCAGCGCTTCGCGAACTCCTTCCTGAAGAAATGCTCTTCAAAACCGCCGTCCCTCGCGATGACATTTTCATCCGCGCCAGCGCAAAAGGCCTGCCTGTAGCGATCCTTGAAGGCGGTGAAATCAGTGAAAACGTTTTCGATGCGATCCGTGATGAGATTCAGGTAAAACTGAAAAAATCAAATTACCAACCCTTTCCTCAGAAAAACTAATGGATACGATCAATCCATGGTTGGACCCAAATGAAGTCCGACAACTCGCAGAAAAACTCATCCGTCCGGCTGAGCAAACTCAACTTGTATCTAAAGATCCCGGCTTCGATACATCATTCGTCGGATTCGTCGATACGGATGAGCCCGCAACAGAATTTACAGCGCCACAAATTCCTGCCGAACCACAAAAACCCATTGCTGTGGCTTCACAGCCAATCGTGAAAGTAACACCTGCTGCGCAAGTAACCACCGTTTCCGATAGCCGCTTCGTGAATTTTCGCAACTGGCTCACCGACCATTTTGGAGCGAAAGAAATCTTCATTTTGGATCATACGGGAGCAGTCATTTTCGATGAAAGCCATCACGGTCGCCTCCACTTCATCGCTCGCGATCTCATCCTTCAAGCAGGTCAACCTCACAACGTCCGCGTCAAGTTTGGCCCTTCTGCTAATCTTGAACTCATTCCTTGTGAAAATCCTAAAAGCCTTGTCATCCTAGGTGCCCTTTTCCCTAACTCACTTTCCAAGGAACAGATCAGCAGCATCCGCGAAGCTTTAGGAAAATCTCTTTCCGCTTAAACGATTTCTCCTCTGTTTTCTCAGTTTACTCGGTGCCATCCGTTTTAAGATTTTACGGAACTCATTTCCCAATGCATCTCTCCGTCACCGAAAAACACGATCGATTAGACGCTTTCCTCGCCAATCAGATCTCGGATCTTTCCCGTTCTAGAATCCAGGATCTCATCCGTGAGCATTTCATCCTTCTCAACGGAAAACCCGCCAAGCCCCGCGATAGCATTCATCCCGGTGATGAAATTTCCATTGTCATCCCAGAGGCGGTTCCAGACATCGCCAGCCCACAGGATATCCCACTGGATATCTTATACGAAGACGAACACCTGATCGTCCTCCACAAAGCTCATGGCATGGTCGTCCATCCAGCACCGGGAAATCCTGATGGCACTCTCGTCAACGCCCTGCTCCACCATTGCAAAGGCAAGCTCTCCGGGATAGGCGGCGTCGAGCGACCCGGCATCGTGCACCGTCTCGATAAAGACACTTCAGGTTGTCTCGTCATCGCCAAAACCGACCCCGCTCACCAAGGTCTCGCCACCCAGTTTTCCGAGCGATCGACGATGGAAAAAATCTACCTCGCTGTCACCAACGGCATTCCTCTGAAAACCAAAGATACGATTTTTACCCACATCGGTCGGCATCCAGTGAATCGCCAAAAAATGGCTGTCATCACTCCTCCCGCTGGAAAAACCGCGATCACCGATTACGAAGTCATCGCCCCCGATCAAGCAACGAAAACCGCCCTAGTTCTTTGCCACCTCCACACTGGCCGCACCCACCAAATCCGCGTCCACCTCCAGCACATCGGCACCCCCATCCTCGGCGATCCCATCTACACCAAAAAACATCCTCTCCCCACACCAAGACTCCTCCTCCACGCGTGGAAGCTTTCTTTTAACCACCCAGTAACTCGCGAAAAACTCTCCTTCACTGCCCCACCACCCCAAGACTTCAGCCCTTGGTTGCCTGAAAACTTTGTTCATTAGTCCTTGAAGAAGATTGATGATTTGCAGAAGAAATCTTCATTCAAAAATCAAAAATCATCAATCGTAAATCAAAGCGAATGACTAAACCACCCCACCCAAAGAATCGATTGACTCCATTTCACTCCGTCCAAGCGGTCAGAACTTCGTCTTGGTATGGAAGTTCGCTAATGCTCACAAAGCATTGACGATTGTTGAATGACGATTGTTGATTTTTGATTTAGAGGATCTAGGAAAACTGCAGATACGTTTCTTTTACTCTTCACCCAACCACTGCCCTACGGATCTTACCTGTCGGCCTTTTCAAGAAACGCGTAGCCAATTCTTCAAATTGTTCAGAAAGATCCGTTAGGTAAATTTCTAAATTTCCGTCTTCCTCTATATCACTGAGTCGATCGATTTTTTCTAACATCATTTTCAAATGCTCAGCGCAAGTCGTCGCAGAATCCACCAAGCGAACTTCCGACGGAAGCACCTCTTTCAACACCGGAACCAACAACGGGTAATGCGTACAAGCCAGCAACAGGGTATCGATGCCTTTATCGATCAGAGGCTCTAAATATTTAAACAAAACTTGCTTGGTCACCTCTTCGGAAATCCAGTTTTCCTCAATCAGCGGCACCAACAAGGGCGCTGCGATACCATGAATCATTAAACCAGTCCGACGTGTCGCCAGAGCGTGCTGATAAACATGCGAACCGATCGTCCCACGCGTTGCAATAATCCCGATCCGCTCCGCAGCAGGGTCAGCCAGCGCTGCCTCAACACCCGGTAAGATCACCCCCATGATAGGAATTTCATATTTCTGCTGCAGCGACGGCAAAGCGTGCGCGGTCGCCGTATTGCAGGCCACGACAATTGCCTTAACCCCTTTCGATAACAAAAAATTTACATCCTCATCCGCAAACTGCCGAATCGTCTCTGGACTCTTCGACCCATAGGGCAACCTCGCGGTGTCACCCAAATAAATCACATCCTCGTGCGGCAACAAATCCTGCACAGCTCTCACCACGGTCAACCCGCCGACTCCCGAATCAAAAAATCCCAATGCTGCTTGCTTCACGGGGTCGATTCTTATGGCTCAAAAAAAATCATCAATCACCAAAGCAATCTGGCAGGGACTTTTATCCCCTCTCCCCACAAGGCCTACAGCCTAACTCATGCCAGCCCTGGATCATAAAATCACCACCATATCATCCGAGCCCAGAAAGGGCGCTTTAACCGAATCACTCCGCCTTCCCCTGATCATTCGCGGCCATCCAAGCCATAAACGTATCCGCCGCCGCCTCCGAATTCATCACCGGAATTCCGCCAGCCTCTCTTACGCGATCTGCGTCTTCATTTTCGAACACCCGAACGATGACTGGCGCGCCGCGAACATAACTCAAGACTGTCAACGCATCACCCACTCGTCTCATCGAGGCAATAACCAACTTTGCATCGCGTGCACCTGCTTTTCTCAATACCTCCACCTCAGCTCCATCACCACGGATAAACGCAATATTCTTACTACCCAACGCACGGCAGACCGCCGCATCGTCATCAACCACAACAACCTCTTCACCTTGAGCTAAAAGCGGCTTCAACGTCCACATACCCGCCGATCCAAAACCAAGAATCAGAACATGTCCGCTCGGTGTATCGACAGATTTGCTCTTCTTTCTCAATGGATGAAACGGCAGCAGAAAATTAGCAACCGCTTCCCGGCCCAAAAACGGAGTCATCGTCATCGTTATGACCGTTGTTAGCGCCAACACCGAAAACGTTTCCTGACTCACATGACCTAGCGCCACACCACTCAAGCCCAAAAGTAGCGAATACTCACTCGTCTGCGCCAACAGCAAACCCGTTTCGATTGCCGCTCGCGCATTGAGTCCGCGCCACTCTGCGACAAACGCAACCAAGGGCGGCGTCACGAAAATGACCACCAACGAATAAATCCCCGCCTGCATCCAATGTTCCGCATCTGGAATTCCGAGTAGTGCTCCCAGAGCGACGAAGAACATTGCATGAAAAAAATCGACTAATGAAGACAACTGCCCACGCACCAAACCATTGAGCGGAAACGCAGAAAACACAAAGCCTCCCGCAAACGCACCCGAGATCAACGGTAGTTTTAACCAAGAAGCAGCACCCACAAACCCTAACAACACCGCAACCAACCACAGCAGCAAATTCTCCTCATCCGGTTTGAATTTAAAAACCAATTTCGGAATCACGAATCGCTGCGTGACCCATGCCACTCCGCCCATCAGCAATACTTCGAGAAGCCCCCTACCGATATTCCATCCTCCACCATCTACGCGAGAAAGTATCACGATCAATAAAACCAACGCCACATCCTGTAAGAGCAGAACCCCAGTCACCACTCGACCATATGGTTCAAACATTGCTTTTCGCATTTGTAAATGCCTCAACACCACCAAGGTTGAACTCGCCGCCAATCCACCCCCTATATAAAACGCCTCCAGTGTCGCCACACCCATCCACTTCGCAAAGAGAACGCCAATTCCCATCGCGAGTAAAAACTGAATCCCTGCCACCCATACGACCGCCTTTCCAAATTTTAGGAACCTTTTAGGATTCAACTCAACACCTGAAGAGAACACCAAGAACACCAGGCCAAGCTCGAGCATATTCATCGCTCCAGCACCGTTACCTAAACTCAATTCTGTCGGTACCAAACCTGATAAACTTAATGACATCCCCGTCGCAATCAGCACGGGAACCGATGGCAACCGAAAATATTTAGCCACCCCGTAGGCAATCGCTGCCGCGCCCAGTAATAACGCGAAGAGATTCATTGAAGCACCCCCATTTCTCTCAGTTTACTGAGCTGTGCCTTCACTCCGTCGACTTTGGAAACCATCAAATAATCTGTTTCCAAATCTAACAAGTTCTCAATCACCGAGAGATCCACAACATGAATTGCGCACGCCACATCGACACTCTTCGCACGATACGCAAGCAGGTCATTTGTCTCCTCAATTTGAAGTGCAGAGACAATCAGCTTCGCCCGCGCATACCCGGCCTCTTGGAGCACTGAAAGATAACCAACGCTTCCTAACAAAGACCGTCCTGGCAATCCATCGAGTTTTAAAGGATCGGTATCAACTGCCAGCACATCCTCGCCTTTCGCCACCAAGCGCCGCACCAAAGACCTACCCAACGTATTCATCCCGACCACAATGACATGACCTTCTAAATGTGCACCCGCATGCACGATGCGATCCGTAACTTCCGGCTTACCATCAAGAAATTTCCACCTCAACACCCCCCCTCTGAGCGCCCAAGCGAATAGCCCGTGATTGTAGATAATCATGTAGGATGAGACTGCAATCGTCACCACACCAACCAATGCGGAAACCAAAAGAATCTCGCCACCGATCAGACCCTTACTCATCGCTAGCCCTGCTAAGATAAATGAGAACTCACTGGTTTGCGCCAAAGTAACTCCTGTTAGAAAAGAAGTCTTACGACCATATCCCAGCCAACCCAGTATCGCGAGAAACAACAATGGCTTCACCAGTAAAACGAAGGCAGAAAGCCCAAACACCTCACCGATGTAATTCGTCGCACCGCCCAAATCCATTCGTATCCCAAGCGTTACGAAAAACACGGCGATGAAAAAGTTCATCAACGGATTCACCCTCCGTCGCAAGTCTTCGTTATAAGGAAGTTGCGCCAAGCTCATGCCAGCAAGAAACGCCCCAACCTCCACGGATAGATGAAAATAATGCGCCCCGAGGACCATCAGAAAGCACCAAGAAAGTGCCCAAATCAGCAACACATCCGGAGATCTCGCCGCCCATTTGAATGGCTTAGGCAGAAGATATTTTGATGAAACCAACGCCACAACTAACAAAATCACCATACCTGCAAAGGCCTTCAATAAACCTTGCCCCACCGCCGCAACATCTACTCCGCTAGCATCTCCAGAAAATCCCGCTAGAAAGGTTAGCATCACAATCACCACCACATCTTGCACCAACAAAACTCCCAGTCCTATCCGTCCATACAAACTCTCAAGCTCACCTTTTCCCTCTAACAACTTCACCACTACCACCGTGCTACTAAAGGTCATCGACGCAGCTAAAAACAAACTCGTAGCTAGACCGAATCCCATTGCCTTCGCCAATAAGAACCCCAGCCCAGATGCTAAAACGACCTGTATGAATCCGGCGATCAACGCCACCTTCCCAACATCGCGCACTTTTCCGATACTGAGCTCAAGCCCCACCAGAAATAACAACAATGCAATCCCCGTTTCCGAGACCAACTCCAATCCTTCATCAACCCCGACCCAACCCAAAACAGGACCTATCAAAATTCCACAGAGCAAATAGACCACAATCGTCGGCATCCGCAGTATCCGCCCAGCCATCACCATCACCGCGGCGCAGATCGCAATAATTCCCAAACTCTGTAAAAATCCAATTTCAGCCATACGCCAATACTTAGCTAGAGAATAGAACAGAACACGTCGAGAAAAGAGGGAGAAATCCGATAAAGAGATCGGAGATACTCTTCATTCAAAAATCAACAGAGCAGGATGAGCACTTGCGAATCCTAAAAATCTGACAAAGACCTAACTGCTTGGGCGGTTTGAAACGCAGTCGATCCAAAATCGTTAATCGTTAATCAATTCTGGCATAGGAGCCGTTCGATCATTCGGTTTAAATGACGATTGACGAGAACCACCGGTCTCATCCGCCGAGCTGCCTTCGGCTGATTGATGTTTGATTTTTGAGTTTTAGAAGCCCATGGTGCGCCCATGACTCGCCCCGACGCACGCGCTACCGACCAGCTTCGCCCTATTTCATTTCATCCAAATGTCGCCCCAAATGCCACCGGCTCGGTGCTGGTCTGCTTCGGTGACACCCGCGTGATCTGCTCCGCGACGGTCGAAGAAGGAATCCCCGGATGGATGCGTTACCAAAAAGTCTCCGGTGGCTGGCTCACCGCAGAATACTCCATGCTCCCCTATTCCACCCACGATCGCAAAGCCCGCGATATCTCACGTGGAAAAATCGACGGACGCTCTTCAGAAATCCAACGCCTCATCGGTCGCTCCATGCGCGCGGTGGTGGATCTCCAAAAAATCGGTCAACGCACGATCTGGATTGATTGCGATGTTCTCCAAGCTGATGGCGGAACCCGCACCGCATCGGTGACCGGTGCCTGCGTCGCAGTTGCGATCGCGTTCAACCGCATGATGGCAGAGGGAAAAATCAAAGACTTCCCGCTTAAAAAACTCGTCGCCGCCGTCTCTGCTGGGATTTTTGAGGACACCGCCGTGCTGGACCTCAACTACCTCGAAGACAAAGCCGCGACCGTCGATTTCAACATCGTCATGACTGAGTCTCAGGAATTCGTCGAGATCCAAGGCTCCGGCGAAGAAGCCGTGTTCACCGCCACACAGATGACCGATATGATAGCTCTCGCGCAAAAGGGCATTTCGGAAATTTTCGCCCTTCAGAAACTCGCCATCCTCAACGCGGATAAAGCCGAACCATTGGATTTTGCATCCTTGATCGGTAAATTCTCGCAAAAATCCTAGTTAATCATCGCAAGTTTCCCTCACTTCCAACGTATTCCCAGCCATGATACGCCAGCTTCTTTTCATCCCTCTCATCTCCAGCCTCGTGCTCGGCGCGGAACAACTTCCATACCCCAATCTTCTACCGACCACCAAGGCGATTCGTGAAATCATCCTCGCCAAGCAGAAAGAGGAAGCAGCGAAGCTCCAAGCCTACACCCAAGACATCCCTCTCGCTCAAGGTTCGAAAATCGATCTGATCCCCATCCCTGCGGGAAAATTCAAAATCGGCTCCGATCCAGCTTCTCCAAAGCACATGCCAGACGAAGCTCCGCAAAAGGAAATCGCTATCCAACCTTTCTGGATGGCGAAGCTCGAAACCACTTGGGACATTTATCGCCCCTACATGGAAAACGCAAAAGCCCGTAATAAAGACGGCACCCTGAATCGTGATGCCGATATGTCGACGTCTGAAGCTCCCGACGTCAAAGAAGGCGAAACTCTCATCGATTCCGTTACCCAACCCACTCCTCCCTACATCCCTATGCACTTCTCTATGGGTGATGGTTATTCGAAAGACTACCCAGCGGTCGGCATCACCTACCATGCCGCCAACAAATTCTGCGAATGGCTTTCCGCTCAAACCGGCCACTTCTATCGCCTGCCGACCGAAGCCGAATGGGAATATGCCTGCCGTGCAGGAACGACGACCGCTTACTCCTTTGGCGATGATGCCAGCAAGCTCGGCGATTACGCATGGTTCGCCGATAATTCAGATTACCAGTATCAAAAGGTCGGCACGAAAAAACCCAATCCATGGGGTCTCTACGACATGCACGGTAATGCAGCCGAGCTCACCCTCGATCAATACCTACCTGACACTTACGCAAAGATCAAAGACGGAGCCACCAACCCATGGGTCCCAGCGCCAAATCGCTACCCAACAGTCTATCGTGGCGGCCACTGGGACACCGATGCCGAAATGCTCCGTTCCTCAGCCCGCGGGCAAACCTCAGCCGAGCTCAAATCCCTCGACCCTCAGATCCCTAAATCCCTTTGGTATTTCACCAACGCCTCATGGCTCGGCTTCCGCATCGTGAGACCCCTAGAAATCCCATCCCTCCCGGAAATGCACAAAGCATGGAACCAAGGTCCGGGACCAACGGAGTAAATTTTAAGTTCCAAATTTTAAACTCTAAACTTCAAAGAAGAAGAAAAGCCCACCTCGAAGACTCGGGGTGGGCTTTAAAATAACTAGGAACCAACCCCGACACATCGGGGCGAGAAACCAAGAACCAAGAACGTAATTAAAACACCTTCGTCACTCCAGGAATCGGTGCTGGGTAGAGGCCATCCTTACCCATTTTCGGACCCGGATCGGCGTCCCATGCGAGAACGTTTGGCATCGTATCCAGATCAGAATTCAATGCCTGCTCCCATGTGATTTCTTGTCCTGAATAAGTCGCCATGCGTCCCATGATCGAAGTCAATGTTGACTCTGCAGTATAGTAAGCATCATTAATCGGTTTGTTTTCTAAAATGTGTTTCACTAACACTTCATGCTCTGTCTCATAGGGATTATTATTCACTCCTTTGAAACGCCATATCATCTTACCACTGCGATCTTTAATCATACCTGGAACTGCTGTGCCTTTGGTTCCAACGATTGTCTCAGAAACTTTAGACCATGTGCCGTTCCAGTGTTTGCACTGGCTGTTCATGATCGTGCCATCTGGGTAGGTGTATTCCACGTAATGATGATCGTAAATTTCTCCCCAGTCTTTACCCACCCGTTTGGCTCGTCCACCCATCCCGACGGCTTTCACAGGATGCTGACCCATGAACCAGTTGCTGACATCTAAGTTATGGATGTGTTGCTCACAAATGTGATCTCCGCAAATCCAATTAAAATAATACCAGTTGCGCATTTGATACTCCATCTCAGTCATGTCTTCTTTGCGCTCACGTGTCCAAACCCCACCGCCGGACCAGTAAACTTGGGTATTCACGATTTCACCAATCATGCCCTCTTTGATGCGATCAAGAGTCTCAAGATAGGAATTTTGATAATGACGCTGCAGACCACATACCACTTTGAGGTTTTTCTGATCCGCTACTTTTGCAGCTTCGATCACCTTACGAATCCCCGGACCATCCACGGCAACCGGCTTCTCCATGAAAATGTGCTTACCCTGTGAAACCGCATACTCAAAATGCATCGGACGGAATCCTGGAGGAGTACAAAGCAAAATCAAATCTGCCTGATCGATCGCTTTCTTAAACGCATCGAAACCAAAAAAACGACGATCCTCTGGAACATCGACTCTATCCCCAAATTGCTTTTTCAGGGTCTCATAAGCTTTGCCAAGATTGTCCTCAAAAGCATCTGCCATCGCAACAAGCTTAGTGCCTGGAACTTTCAGCGACTGACTTGCCGCACCGGTTCCACGTCCACCGCAGCCAATCAAAGCGACTTTGATTTCTTTTCCGACCGCATCCTGCGCACTCACGATTCCTGGCAGTAAGGTCGCCGCAGTGACCAGTGCACCAGCTTTCATAAACTCACGACGATCCGATTGGGGTAAACTAGGATTTTGCATTTCAAACCCTACGAGACACTATCCAACCATCTTTCGTAAATAGATATTTTGGAATTTACCCACAAAGAACCTCGGAAAAAAACCGCGATTTGAAATCACAACTGCAACTTACTGCGTGGGCTTCAATTTTCATTTGCGAGGTCGCCGATTGAAAGTCGCGGTTCCTCGGTATATCCAAGCTCCTCCACCTGATCTTGGGAGCATTGGGTTCAGGGGTCTCAACTAAGAGATGAAAATAGTTTTTCATAAATACCCACTAATGCACCCGCCAACCATGACTCTCACAAACCTGACCTAAGCGAAACAAAAACGACTTTCCGTCCTCATCAGTCTTAAACACCGCCTTACCACCATCTCCACGCGCCATCACGTGGTAAAATACCCTCGGATACTGATATCTTAGCGCTCTTATCATTAAGCGTGTCTCTGGAAAAGAATCCTACTTGAAAAGATAAATGTTAAAATGAGACACCTGACCCTAATTATAGAATTTACTTCAGTCTTGGCGCTCTGGAGTTATTTACTTTTCGGTTCCTACATTCACATCAGCATCTGGAATAGAATGATGGCAAACACGGCAATAAATATGGCAATTGAAACTATCGCCGAGTATTCCAACGGCTATGAGCTTGCAAGGGAAACAAGAGATGACCAATTTGATCCGACTTATAACTAAACCATTGCGCCCAAGCGAAACGTAACGAAGAACTGTTCTCGAGAAAGCATTTGGCAAACCATTTGATCGAGCCAGACTCAAGACCTCCCTTCTCCGAAGGGTCAACCCCCTTTCCCCCTTCCCAGACCGGCTCTCCAGTGTATTCTCCACATTAATTGAAAAAGCAAATTCCTAACATTAAAAGCAATTTCTTAGCATTCATTCTTTACCGTCGGCTCGGCAAGCGGGTGATTCGAACTAGGATGCCTCGAAGTTTGGAGCTCCATTCATGAAAACCTCGCGCTCATCCCAGCTCCATCTTTCCATGTCAGTATCACAGATGACAGAGGAACAGGAAGCAATCATCCAGACAAAGCTGAAGGCTGGCGAATGCGCTGCCATCAACGCTTATGCGGGAACCGGCAAGACTACCACACTTCAGGCTTATGCCGAGACCAATTCCGACATGCGTATTCTTTACGTATGTTTCAACCGTGAAACGGCCTTACAAGCGAAAAAGCGATTCCCCAAAAACACCGAGTGCAGCACGATACATAGTCTGGCATACAGACAATTTGGTTGGTCTTACCGCCATAAGTTGGGTTCACCCAGAGCGATGGACGTCATCCGCGAACTAGGGCTGAAGTCGCCGGACGTGGCGGTTTGCGCGCTCAGTACTGTTGAGCGCTTCCATTACTCGGTTGCATCAGAAATTGACGAAACGCATCTTCCTTTAGGTTGGGCTGCTTGCAGACTTCCACAAACCGTTTTGATTGATGCAGCGAGAAGAGTTTGGCGACTGATGCAGGACATGGATAGCCCAATTCCCATGAGTCATGATGGCTATCTGAAGCTATGGGCAATGTCGGCTCCAATTCTTCAGTCCTACCAAATGATTTTTCTGGATGAAGCACAGGATACAAACCCTGTAACGCTACAAATCATCCTGAGTCTGCGTGAGGCATCCCGTTGTAGCCTCGTTTTTGTAGGAGATAAGCACCAAAGTATTTACGGATGGCGCCATGCCATCGACGCGATGGAAACAATCGAAGAGATCACAGATTATCACCTGCCACTGACCACAAGCTTCAGATTCAGAGATAATATCGCAGAGGATGCGTCCTTCTTTTTAAATCATGTCAAAGACGATCTTGTTCAACTTCGAGGTAAAGGGCCGACTAAGAAGAAAGTGGGCAATCTAGTTACGATTGGGCGGACAAATGCTGGAATTCTAGAAACAGCTATAAATTTAGCTGAATGTGGCGAGAAAGTCCACTTCGCTGGGACTAGTCAACGCGATAATTGGGATCCTTACATACCCTACGACCTCCAGACCATCCTTGATATTCATGCATTACAATGTGGGAAAAAGGAGGGAATCAAATCACCATATATCCGTTCTTTCCAAAGCTTCTCCCAGATCATGGAACACGTCACAGCTGATCAAGAACTGGCGAAACAGGTAAAAATCGTGGATATGTATGGCGACTTGCTTCCACAAAAAATCGAGCTGGTGCGTCGATTTTCTTCTTCAGCAAAAGAATCCGTAATGTCTCTTTCCACGGCTCACCGCTCTAAAGGACTAGAATGGCAGAAAGTTATTCTACAGAATGATTACCGAGAAATAACGAACGTATCTGCAACAATAAAAGACGATCCAGATATTCTCGGCGAGATGAATCTTATATACGTTGCAATGACCCGTGCCTCTGAAGCCATCGAGCATCATGATGATCTCAAGGGTTGGTTAGACGGAATAAAGGGGATAAACAAAAAAACGGATCACGAAATAACTCTAACTACAAAACATCATAAAAATATGAATGAATCAGAATGGATCATTATTGACACAGAAACCGATGGATTGAGCGAACCCATTCACGTTGTAGAAATAGCAGCGCAGCGGATGAAAGGATGGGATCCTGTTGGCGAAAAATTCAGGATTTTGATAAATCATGGAATTCGCATCCCGCCAGAAGCGACAGCGGTACATGGATATACCACCGAGTTTCTCCGCCTGCACGGTGAAGACCCGATAGTTGCGTATTCTCGCTTTAAGGATTTCGTTCAAGGCTTGCCACTTGTTGCTCACAATCTCAGCTATGATTGGAATCGAGCACTTTTCCCAGAGTCGCAAAGACTTGGCGTATATCCAATAGGCCAACGAGGATTTTGTACATTGATGTTGAGTCGAAGACTGATTGACGAATGCAAAAGTTACAAACTAGATGTGTTACGTAGTACATTTGGGATAAGCAGCGCGGATGCACACAGAGCCTTCGGAGATGTTAGCACACTTGTAGATCTGTTTTCTCAAGTTTTCAAACCTAGGCTTATTGCTGCTGGACTCCAGTCATTTGATGAAATATCCGATTTCTCCAAAAGGAATCCGGTTGCCAAATGCCTCTGCCAAGTCAAAGCGCAGCCTCAGAAGAATAAAAAAACAGATCCTCAAAAATGTGCTGACTCTTGGTATTACGTTAATCTCCAAAAGGAGTCTCATGGTCCGCTTACTGCCGTCGAGATCATGCAATGCATGGAAAATAAGAGTTGTTGGATTTGGCAACAGGGGTTTTCGGAATGGATTTCCTCTGTAGACTGTGAAGAGTTTCAAAAATATGCGCGGTCATTACCGACGCCGACAAAGAGCGTTCCGCATAGGCGGATATTCACCACTTCGGCAGTGACACAGGAACTAATCGGTGTTTGTCGTGGAATAATTGCAGACGGAAAAATAACTACTGCGGAGGTGAATTTTCTCACTGAATGGCTGCAAAGCGCGGGTGTCATAACCGAATGGCCACTGACAGAAATTGCCCAGACGGTTGAAAAAATCACGGCTGATGGCCGCGTGACCAAGGAAGAAAAGCAGGAATTACTGGCACTACTGCAAGAGCTTTGTAGTTGAAGAATACCCGTCAAAGGGGTCGGGTGTCTCATCATAACATTGCTAGCTGTTAGATAATCCATATCCAACGCAGTTTTCTGGACTTTCGGCTACATCCGCAAGATAGGGCGGGTTGCGACTGTTGAGCTCGTCATCGTAATGATGAACGCTTTCTCTGAAAATAATGGTGGGCAGGGCTGGATTGGGGAGGTTTCAACTCCCCCGACTTCGCTTCGCTACGGCTCAAACCTTTTGCCTCACCGCTAAAGCGGATTCGGCAGTGGTTCGAACCCAGCCCTGCTAGAACAAAAAAGCGCTCATCGTGGTGATGAACGCTTTCTCTGAAAATAATGGTGGGCAGGGCTGGATTGGGGAGATTTCAACTCCCCCGACTTCGCTTCGCTACGGCTCGAACCTTTTGCCTCACCGCTAAAGCGGATTCGGCAGTGGTTCGAACCCAGCCCTGCTAGAACAAAAAAGCGCTCATCGTAATGATGAACGCTTTCGCATAAAATAATGGTGGGCAGGGCTGGATTCGAACCAGCGTACACTTGCGTGAGCAGATTTACAGTCTGCCGCCTTTAACCACTCGACCACCTACCCATAGGCGCTTTCGCGGGGCGGGATATTTGTTTTCGATACGGGGTGCTGACAAGCAAAAAGAGGGGAAAAAATTTAATTTTTTACTTCTCTAACGCTTCTGCACGGGAAATCAAGGCCTGAGCAGCCTATGCCTTGCGGCCTTCGGCGTTTCAAACTCCCGCGAGTGCTCTAGGAGCGACTGCGATTTCTGTCGTCGCCAGTTTAGGAAATGTCTTTATCGCGCTCCTGAGTCGTTCCTAAGTAGCCTTATTTTGACCCTGAGCCACGAGCTCACGGGAAAATTCTAACAGGAAGCTTGGGTCTATTTGTGATAGCTCGTTTATCATACTTTCTGCCAAACGACATAAACGAAGTGCTGTGTCTTTCGTTTCTGTGTTTCTGACCGCCGCGGATGATCTTCCATCGCTTTTTGAAAGCTACCCGCTATCCTCTTCTGCGCTGCTTCAGCTTTGGAGTCGTATAGATTTTTTGTATTCGCGACATAGAAGTTCACAGCCTCCTGTGAATCCATGAAAAGCTTTTCGGGTAAC
>JBILMI010000124.1:0-6913 GCA_044375585.1 Luteolibacter sp. | reverse complement strand
CATATGTTCGGGTAGGGTTTTTAAATGTGCGAGCTGCGGTGTATCACGAAGAAACGGAGATAATCCATAGATACCGCTCGAGGTCGGCCTCATCCCTGTTAGAACGCTCGTCCGCGAGGGATTGCACAAGACACTTTGACAATGCGCGTTGGTGAACGTCACACCCATCGCTGCGAGTCTATCAAAATTTGGCGTCTTTACTTGCGAATGTCCGCCCAACGGGCTGACCCAGTCGTTCAGATCATCAACGGCGATGAAGAGGATGTTGGGTCGGCTGGATTCGGCGTGAGCGGCCAACCATCCCGAACATAAAAACAAGCCTGCGAATATGAATGTTTTCGTGATGCATTCATGATGAGAACGCAATACATCATTTCGCAATGCAAAATTTGCGAGATCACGGACATCCTACTATTTGGGTTTCTTCCATGGGATGCTTTGTGCAACCGCAAGGTGTGCTTCGAGGGCGGCGGGCCTCGCACCTGGAGCGAAAGATCGGCCAGTGACTCATTGAGAAGGAGTTTTCTCGAAAAAGTGCGAGCAGCTCGGAATCGATCTAAGCGAAAGGCAACGATCGAACTCAGCAATAAGAAGCTTTCGATCCGCAAGCAAGCCGAGCTCCTAGGAATCAAAAATTTCTTCTATTTGAGGAGTTTCTTGGTAGGGGGAAACCCTGTTGTTCAGAGGTCTGGTCGATTTTTGCGGGTGCGTGCGATGGCTTGTTGAGCTCTCCACTCAGCGATTTTGGCGTGATTTCCGGAAAGGAGGATTTCTGGGACCTTCATGCCTTCGAAATCAATGGGACGGGTGTAACACGGCGCTTCGAGCAAGTTGGGATCGGAGAAGGATTCTTCGATGGCTGATTGAGCATCACCCAGTGCCCCTGGAATGAGCCGAATGACGGCATCGCAGAGCACGGCAGCAGCAAGCGCTCCATTGGTGAGGACGTAATCACCGATAGAGATTTCCTCGTCGATGAGAGCTTCGATGATGCGATGGTCTATCCCTTCGTAGTGTCCACAAACGATGAGTAGGTGCGTTTCATGTGAAAGCTCGCGGACGCGGGCTTGTTTGAGAGGCGCACCCTGAGGAGTCATGAGAATCACGCGGGTATTTTCCTTTTTAAGGGCTTTGATTGCAGAGTGTAAGGGGCCTGGTTGCAAGACCATCCCGGGGCCGCCACCGCAGGGTGAATCATCGACGCGCTTGTGTTTATCCTCAGACCAATCACGGAGGTTGTGGCCGTGGATTTCCACCAGCCCCGCATCACGTGCGCGCTGAATGATGGAATCGCTCAATGGCGCGAGAGCAATTTCAGGAAAGAGGGTGAGGATGTCGATGCGCATGATTTACTCTTCCTGAACTAGCAGTAATTGAAAAGTGGCAATGATGCGCAATGATGAATCTGGATCCAGATTACCCATGGGACGCAGGACTTTGCCGTTGATGGGTCGTGTAAGATCACAGGCAACGACAAATTCTTTGTCAGCGATCATGATTTTTTCACGTAATGGCGTTAGCGAAATATCAGCAAGCAGTGGACAGGCTAACTGTGTAGGTAGCGAGGCGAGAGCAGGATGCTGAAGACCAACGAGATTCGGCTCAGTTCCTTTCTCAATCGAACAATAAAGCGGCAGTCTCATGCCTCAGAAATTGGAAATTGGGCGTTAATCGCAAGCGTTTCTCTCGCAACATCAGGCGTGTAGGCCGCCACCGCAGATGCATAGAATGTTTGTTTTTTACGGCGTTCCGCCTCAGCCGCTACCAATTCTCCGATAAAAACTGACTTGGGTTTCTCACCACGCAATCGTTCCAACAACTGAATGGAGGCCTCATTTAGCGTGAGTGTCCGACGCGGATTTTTTTGCGACTTTTTGACGACTTTCATGATTTAAACATCCCAAGAAATGATAAGGGGTCAAGGTTTCGCTATGAGTTTGACTGGGATTTCCTCCAGTGTTCGAGGCGTTCTTTGATGCGTGCTTCTAACCCTTGGGTTCCGGGTTGATAGTAGGTCCGGCCTTCTGGGAGATAAG
Source organism: Luteolibacter sp. (assembly GCA_044375585.1). Classification (GTDB taxonomy): domain Bacteria; phylum Verrucomicrobiota; class Verrucomicrobiia; order Verrucomicrobiales; family Akkermansiaceae; genus Luteolibacter. Next base: position 4,877 of record JBILMI010000124.1, on the reverse strand, counting down.
CTTGGGGGATATATGCGCCTTCGTAGTCGTGAGAGTAGAGGTATTTCATTGCCTCTTCGGAAACGCCGGTGGTGCTGGTGAGTTTTTTGGAAGTAGGAGTGCGAAGGTGAGGCGGGACAGCGAGGGTGCGGCCGGATTCGACATCTTGGATCGCGGCACCGAGCGCGGCATAGGCGGTGTTCGATTTTGGCGAAGTAGCGAGATAAACTGTGGCATGAGCGAGGGGAATACGACCCTCTGGCATGCCGATAAATTCGAGAGCATGATGCGCATCGAGCGCGACGCGAAGTGCCCCAGAGTCGGCTAATCCAATATCTTCCGAAGCAGCGATGACAAGACGTCGTGAAATGAACCGTGGGTCTTCCCCAGCGTGAAGCATTTTAGCCAACCAATACAACGCGGCATCAGGATCGGAGCCACGTATCGATTTGATAAAAGCAGAGATCGTATCGTAATGCCCGTCGTCACCGTAGTGCACAGCCTTGCGCTGAATGGATTCCTCGGCATCGGCGAGAGTGATATGAGGATCGCCGCAGGTGGCGAGCTCGAGAGCGGTCAGGGCTTTACGGACATCTCCATCGGAGAGTTTCGCGAGGTGTTCGAGGGCTGCGGGATCGGCAGTGATATGTTGTGCGCCCAAACCACGTTCTGAATCCTTTAGAGCACGATTGAGCAGATCTACGATGTTTGCCGTAGAAACTGGCTCGAGCTGAAAAATTTGAGAACGAGAGACCAGTGGTGAGTTGACGTAGTAGTAAGGATTATGAGTTGTGGCGCCGATGAAACGAACCGTGCCTCGCTCGATGTGAGGAAGCAGGACGTCTTGTTGGGCTTTGTTGAAACGATGGATTTCATCAATGAAAAGAATGGTCGTCTCGCCACGAAGATCGCGGTGGATTTTTGCTTGGTCGATTTTCGCGCGGATTTCTGCGACATTGGATTCTACCCCGTTCAGCGCTTCAAAACGTGATCCAGTGGTTTTCGCAATGACATTGGCGAGGGAGGTTTTTCCCGTTCCAGGAGGACCATAAAAAATGAGTGAAGCGAAGCGATCTGACTCAATCGCGCGGCGTAAAAGTTTTCCTTCTGCTAGAATATGATCTTGGCCGAGGACTTCATCAAGCGTGCGCGGGCGCATCCGTGCCGCGAGTGGCTCGCGGATTTCTGGCTTATCGGCTTTTGCCTGTGGACTGGTGAAAAGATCGGACACGCTGTGGAAACTCTAAGTTTTAAAATCTAAACTCCAAGGGAAGAAATCACTTCAGTTTCCGGATTTTTATCAGGCTCCAAAACTTTCGATCCCGTAAATCGGCGAACGCATTTTGATATGCGGTTAACTGTGATCCACTGGCGACAGCTTCCCCGGCAACGAGAATTTCGTTCATGCTGCCCTCGGTTCGTAAGGAGCGAATCATTGGAAAATATTTCGCGAGATCGGAGCGAGTCGCGATTTGTTTGGTGCGATGCCCAGGCCCGATCACTAAATTCAAAGCAAGTATTCCGCCAGGCGCCAGAGAGCGACGGACAAGACCAAGCCAAGCCTGATCACACGATTGAGCGCGAAACACATCGTCATCCCCTGCAAGATACAAGTCATCGATGATCACATCGAATTTCCGCTTATTTCCAGCCATCCACGCATAGGCATCAGCGATAATGATTTCGGCCTTGGCTTCATCTAAAGCCATTTCGCGGCGGGCTAAATCGATGAGTTCCGAGTCGAGATCGATGCCAGTGAGCGAAACATCCGGCAAAAGATGACGCAGGGTTCGCAGGGCGGTCCCACCCGCGACCCCGAGCATGAGGATGGATTTCGGTTTGCCATCTGAACGAAGAAGGGCGGCAGCAGCGATGAGATCCCATGCGAGACCAGTCATGAAACGATTTTGGTGAAACCACGCGTGGATGGCGCCAGTGACGCGGAATTCAGTCACGAGGTCAGATTTCCAGAGCGTGATCGTTTGAAAACGGGTTTGAAAATGACCGATTCGTCTCATGTGGTTCATGGTTTAAGGGTTGAGGCGTTTTAGGGAAAGGATCTAATTCCAATCAAGAAAGTGATAAGGATACAGGAGATTTTTCCATGAGTTTACTGGGAGCCTGCTTGACGTAAGCTTAAACGCATTCATACTCATCCCAATGACGCTTTGACTAAAAGTTTCGTTTCCATTTAAACTTTCCCTTCCATTATGAAATACCGTCTTTCGTTAATCCTGCCGCTGATCAGCAGCTTTGCCTTTGTTTCTTGCTTTCCGATTCCCAAAGATGAGACCAAGAAAAATCCAAATCTGCCAACCAACACGATTACTAGCGAAGAGCAGCAGAAAATCGAGGAGCAGCGCGAGCTGATGAAGCAGCGTGATTTGGAGAAACAAGCGCAGCTTATCAAGCCGGCAACCCTTCCGGCCACTCAGACAGAGAATACGATAGTTGAACCCCCAGAGGTTAAACCCACAAATGACTATCCGTTCGGTACACCGGTGCCCGGCAAAGAGGGTTACGTTTTCAGCCCCTACAACAACAAGCTATTGGATGTTCGCGGAATCCCGAGTGGCACATTGGTCCAAGATACAACCTACCCTCTCACCGAGAAAAAATATTTCCGTGTGCCATAACTTTTGGTGTTAACCGACATGTGTTAGAAAATTTACGACTGGGTCCATGCCCTTGGATCCAGTCTTTTTTATGAGCCAAACATTTCAAAAAATCAGCATCCTAGGAGGCGGTCTGCTTGGTGGGTCGATCGCTCTTGCTTTGCAAGATTCTAGAAAGGTTCCGCTTTGGTTCCGGCGAGCAGAATTAGTAGAAACCGCCAAGCTAGCAGGCTTTCATGGAGCAACCGCAGATCTGGCGGCTGCTGTGACGGATTGTGATTTACTGATTCTGGCTGTGCCCGTCGGAGCGATGCCGTCTCTGCTCTCTGCTGCAGTTGAAGCAGGACTTCCAACGACTTGCCTTGTGACCGATGTCGGATCCGTCAAACAAACTCCACATCAACAGCTCAACGAGATTTTAAGAACGAGCGGCAACGCGTTCATCGGAAGTCATCCAATGGCTGGCTCAGAAAAAAATGGTTTAATGGCAGCAAGGGCTGATCTTTTTCAGAATGCAGCCTGCCTACTCACCAATGATTCCAATGCAACTGACCAGTTAGCAGAGAACTTGGAGAATTTCTGGATTCATCTCGGCTGCCGCACCCGTTGGTTTTCTGCGGCCGAGCATGATCGCATCGTCGCTCGAATCAGTCACTTGCCACATATTACCGCATCTGCCACCGCACTGAGCGCGCTGCAAGCATGTGCCGAATACAGCGAGCTTTCGGGTGGTGGGCTCAAGGACACGACCCGCGTCGCCTCAGGAAACCCAGACATGTGGGCGGAGATTTTAATGGAAAACCGCAATGCCGTCATCCCTGGGATAAAAGATAACATCACCCAACTATATGAAATTCTTGCCTCATTGGAGTCGAGCGACTTAGAAGCTACTCGCCAATGGCTGGTTGGGGCGAAGCAACTCCGTGACAACCTGAAATAGAATTTTTAACCATCAGACATGTCCACTTTAAGCGTCAAATCCATCACTTCGCTTCATGCCGAGTTCAGCGTTCCGGGTGATAAAAGCATTTCACACCGCGCAGCGATTTTTGGCGGCCTATCGAATGGCGTTTGTGAAATCTCTAACTTCCTACCCAGCGAAGACTGCCTTAATACTCTTAAAGCGATGGGATCTCTTGGCGCGCACTTCGAGATAATAGAAGAACTGAAAGGCTATGGGCCAATCAAACTTCGCATCTACGGCAAATCAATGCAGCTCTCACCACCGCAATCTCCAATCGATTGCGGAAATTCCGGCACTGGAATGCGCTTGCTAGCGGGATTGCTCGCTGGCCAAAAATTCACATCTGAACTTTTTGGAGATGATTCCTTATCTTCAAGGCCGATGGGACGCATCACCGCGCCTCTCGCAGAAATGGGCGCCCATCTCGAAACCCTTGGCCAAAAACCGGGCTGCGCACCTCTGAAAATTCACGAAGCTAACCTTCATCCCATTGATTACGACATGCCTATGGCATCTGCTCAGGTGAAGAGCGCAGTTCTCCTTGCTGGGCTTTTTGCAGAAGGCACGACTTCGGTCACACAACCATCGGTCACTCGTGATCACACCGAGCGCATGATGGCAGCGTTCAAACTTAATTGTGAAACCGTCGGCAACAAAATTTCCGTGATCGGTGGCCAGATGCCACAAGCATGCGATATCAAAGTCCCAGGAGACGTTTCATCCGCAGCCTTTTGGTTGGTGGCGGCGGCAGCAATTCCAGGCTCTCGTCTGCTTCTGAGAGACGTCGGACTTAACCCAACGCGAACCGCAATTCTCAAAGTTCTCTCTCGGATGGGTGCACACATATCAGAAATATCACATCGTTCTGATGGTGAGCCGATTGGCAACATCGAAATTCACGGAGCCACCCTGAAAGGAACGACCTTGCTACCAGAAGAAATCCCGAATCTGATCGATGAGATTCCGGTTATCGCCGTAGCCGCCGCACTTGCGACGGGTGAAACACACATCCGCGGAGCACGTGAGCTGCGCGTGAAAGAAACTGACCGTATCACTACCACCGTGGAAAACTTACGGAAGATGGGAGTTGATGTGGAAGAATTTGAAGACGGTATGCTGATCCGCGGAGGTAAGCCCCTGCATGCCGCGGAGATTGATTCACACGGCGATCACCGCATTGCGATGGCGTTTTGCATTGCTGGGCTTTTTGCTAAAGGTGAGACCGTCGTGCGCGGCACAGATTGCATCAACACTTCCTATCCAGGATTCTCTCATCATCTCGATGCGATAAAGCATGAGAAAACCAAGCCCGAAGATTT